>JADFZT010000009.1 GCA_015232395.1 Magnetococcales bacterium
CCATGGAAGGCAAACAGCGCCACCCGATCCACTTTGAGTCGCTCCAAAGATTGCTCCACCTGCCTGCGCATCTCACCTTCAACCACCTCCAGCGTACCATTGGTTGAGGAGTAGAAGCTCCAGCCATCAGAGGCACCCGGCAGGGTGGTAAAATCTTCAGTCGCCAGGGTGGTGGCTTCCGTTACAGCCGTGTTGTTCACCGTATCACAAGCATCCCCAAAGCCATCGCTGTCGGTATCGGCATTGCTCACACTGGAGGTATCCGGGCAGAGGTCGACATCATCCAGGAAGCCGTCCCCATCGGAATCGCCAGCGGTACCGCCATTGTCTTCTTCCCACTGGGTGTCGTCGTCATCAAAGTCATCTACAAAGTCGGGATAGCCATCGCCATCGGTATCATCCGGGAAGCCGTTGACGTCGTCGTCTTCCACCTGGGCTGCCGTTCCCAGAGTGATGTCGTCCCACTCCCGGCCATCCATGGTGTATTCAAAGTCGTCATACTGCTGGAACTTGATATAGAGCAGATCAGCGTCGGAAGTGTCGAAGCCGATGTTGTCGTAGCTACTGTCTTCCAAGTCAGCCGCATCGTTGATGGCGGTGATGACTTCGGTCAGGTTAACCGAAAAAGTACCGGTGGTGGACTCTTCCAACTCTGCGGCTGAGACCACTTCAAACCAGGTATAGCCATCGGCACTGATGGAGACCCTATCCCCCAAGGCGTGTCCGTAGGTTACGGTGATGGTGTCTCCGACTGTTGTGACATCATCATTGGCATTGCCCGGGGTATTGTTAATGTCAACCAATGCTGTTCCATAGCCTTCGGACGTTGCATTGTCGTCAGCGGAGAGATCATGCTGCTCATCCCCGTAGGTACCCCCTTCGCTGTGGGAGAAGGTGAGATAGAGATCAGCTGAGACAGTTGAGATATCTGCCAGCAGTACAGCCTCATTCAATTCGTAAGTCCCATCGGTATCCACATCCATACGCATGGCACCATCATCCGACAGTTCGATGCGTCCAGAGGTGGTGGTCGTGACCGGCGGCGTGCTGCTATCCGTAGTAGAGGTGGAGGATTCGTAGTAGCTCCAACCCAGAATTTCGCCAGGCAGAGAAGCGTCGGCAAAGTTTTGGAAGAGGCCAGGATCTTGTGCAGTCACACCACCGTTGGCAACGGAACGGTCGTCCACGGTATCGCAGGCATCGCCGATACCATCATTATCCAGATCATCCTGGCTGGCGTTGGCAATGTAAGGGCAGTTGTCAGAGTCGTCGGCTTCGCCATCCTCATCGGTATCAGCCTCCGGGTCGGTGGTTTCGTCGCTGTCGATAAAGTCGCTGTCACGGTAGTCCGGGGTGCCATCTGCATCGCTGTCGATTCCCACCGAGATGTCATCCCACTCCCGACCATCCTTGCTGTAGGTATAGTCATCGTATTGCTGGAATTTGATGTAGAGCTGATCATCGGTGGTGGTGTCGATGCCGGTGTTGTCGTAGCTGGCATCCTCAACATCCGCAGCCGCGTTGATCTTATCCATAACATCGGTCAGGTTGATTTCGAAGGAGCCCGTCTCGGAATCTTCCAACTCTTGGGCGGAGACGATCTCAAACCAGGTGTAGCCGTCGGCACTGATGGAAACACCATCCCCCAGGGCATGTCCGTAGGTTACCGTGATGGTGCTGTCGACTTCATCGAAATCATCATCGGGATTGCCTGGAGTACCATTGGCGTTG
Source organism: Magnetococcales bacterium (assembly GCA_015232395.1). Taxonomy (NCBI): domain Bacteria; kingdom Pseudomonadati; phylum Pseudomonadota; class Magnetococcia; order Magnetococcales; species Magnetococcales bacterium. The sequence continues at coordinate 1,732 of JADFZT010000009.1, forward strand.
GTTGATGATCCATAACCTTCCGTGGCCGCATTGTCGTCAGCGGACAGATCATGTTGCTCATCCCCATAAGTGCTGTCTTCGGTATGGGTGAAGGCGAGGTAGAGATCCATGTTGTCAATATCGGAATCAGAAAGATCCACCAACATCACCGCTTCGTTGAGCTCATAGTTATTATCGGTATCCACATCCATGCGCAGCATTCCATCCTGCACTTCGATGCGGCCCGAAACGGTGGTGCCAGAATCTGTCGTGGAGCTGGAATAGAGAACCCAGCCATCATCCCCATCGGGCAGAACCGTATCGGAAAAGTCGGTGAAATCCTGGGTGACATACAGGGTATCGTTGGTGTCATCACTGTCGTTACTGAAGAGGAGATCAATCCCGGACAGGCCCGTGTCGATCACGTCACAGGCATCGCCGATATCATCTCCATCGACATTGGCCTGGTTGGCGTTGGCCGTGTAGGGACAGTTGTCGGATTCATTGGCGACCCCGTCCTCATCGTCATCGGCTTCTGGATCGGTGGTTTCGCCGCTGTCGTCGTCGATAAAGTCGCTGTCCCTGTAATCCGGAGTGCTATCGTTGTCGCTATCCACTCCGATGGAGATGTCATCCCAATCTCGACCATCTTTGAAGTAGGTGTAGTCGTCATATTGCTGGAATTTGATGTAGAGCTGATCATCGGTGGTGGTGTCGATGCCGGTGTTGTCGTAGCTGGCATCCTCAACATCCGCAGCCGCGTTGATCTTATCCATAACATCGGTCAGGTTGATTTCGAAGGAGCCCGTCTCGGAATCTTCCAACTCTTGGGCGGAGACGATCTCAAACCAGGTGTAGCCGTCGGCACTGATGGAAACACCATCCCCCAGGGCATGTCCGTAGGTTACCGTGATGGTGCTGTCGACTTCATCGAAATCATCATCGGGATTGCCTGGAGTACCATTGGCGTTGGTTGATGATCCATAACCTTCCGTGGCCGCATTGTCGTCAGCGGACAGATCATGTTGCTCATCCCCATAAGTGCTGTCTTCGGTATGGGTGAAGGCGAGGTAGAGATCCATGTTGTCAATATCGGAATCAGAAAGATCCACCAACATCACCGCTTCGTTGAGCTCATAGTTATTATCGGTATCCACATCCATGCGCAGCATTCCATCCTGCACTTCGATGCGGCCCGAAACGGTGGTGCCAGAATCTGTCGTGGAGCTGGAATAGAGAACCCAGCCATCATCCCCATCGGGCAGAACCGTATCGGAAAAGTCGGTGAAATCCTGGGTGACATACAGGGTATCGTTGGTGTCATCACTGTCGTTACTGAAGAGGAGATCAATCCCGGACAGGCCCGTGTCGATCACGTCACAGGCATCGCCGATATCATCTCCATCGACATTAGCCTGGTTGGCGTTGGCCGTGTAGGGACAGTTGTCGGATTCATTGGCGACCCCGTCCTCGTCATCATCGGCCTCCGGATCGGTGGTGGTGCCGTTGTCGGTAAAGTCGGGGTCGCTGTAATCCGGGGTGCCATCGTTATCACTGTCCAGCCCGATGGAAATGTCATCCCACTCCCGACCATCCTTGTTATAGGTGTAGTCGTCATATTGCTGGAACTTGATATAGAGAGCGCCGGAGGTGGAGAAAATAGTGGAATTGGCATAGGTGTTGAGACCGTTGATGATATCGGTCAGGTTGATTTCAAAGGAGCCAGTCTCAGAATCTTCCAACTCTTGGGCAGAGACGACTTCATACCAGGTGTAGCCGTCAGGGCTGATGGAAACCCCATCCCCCAGGGCATGGCCGTAGGTGACGGTGATGGTCGCATTGTTCACTGCGTTGACCGAGGAGTTCTTGGTCTGTTGGTTGAGCGAGTAGGAAGTCTCTGTGGCCGTATCGTCATCTGAAAGATTGTGTTGCTCATCCCCATAGGGAGCATTATCAGATTGGGTAAAGGCGAGGTAGAGATCCAGGTCGCCGATATCAGATTTAGAGAGATCCACCAGCAATACCGCTTCATTCAGCTCATAGTTGCTGTCGGTATCCACATCCATGCGCAGCATTCCATCCTGCACCTCGATGCGGCCTGTTGAAGTCACGACGGGGGGGGGCTGGTATCCGAAGTGGAGGTGGAATAGAGAACCCAGCCGTCATCCCCACCGGGCAGAACCGTATCGGAAAAGGCGGTAAAATCCTGGGTGAGGTAGAGGATATCGTCTTCACTATTGTTGTAGCGGAGGGTCACTCCGGTCAAACCAGTATCGTCCACATCGCAGGCGTCACCGAAATTTCCGATATCTGAATCTGTTTGGTCGGCATTGGCCGTGAGGGGGCAGTTGTCGGATTCGTCGGCTATGCCATCCTCATCGGTATCGGTCTCTTCGTCGGTGCCAGTGCCACTGCCGGTGCCGGTAAAGTCGGGATCGTTAAAATCAGGGGTGCCATCTCCATCTTCGTCGCCACCGACTGCAATGTTGTCCCAATCCCGACCATCCTTGGTGTTGGCATAGTCATCATATTGTTGGAACTTGATATAGAGATAGTCGCCAAAGCCGAAATCCGGATCCAACGCCATGATGTCTGCAAGCTTGGTGCTCAGCTTGACGCTGATGGTGAGGCCATCTGAATCTGTCGCCAGCTCCGAGGCGCTGACTATTTGATACCAGTAGATGCCATCCTGGCTGACAGAGACACCATCTCCATCCTCATGATCAGACCAATAGCTTGAGAGATCGTGCTCTTCATCTCCAAAGGTGGATTCCGCCTGGAAAAAGGAGATATACAGCTCGCTCAGTGCTGTATCAGCAGCATCCAGGTCGATCAGCAGCACGGCTTCGTTGAGGGCATAGGTTTGGTCGGTGACCGCATCCATGCGCAACATTTCGTCGTATAGGGAAATACTCCCCTCAGCTGTGGGGGTGCCGGAGGAGTAGTAACTCCAGCCCTGTAGTGAGGTGTGATCATCCCCGGAAAAATCCTGGGTGTAGGGGAGAGTACTAATCGGGGTAACAGCAGCGTCGGTATTCGTATCCAGCCCCGTCTCCTTGAACGTGATGTGATCGGAGTCCGGAATGTAGATTTTTCCTGGTTGGGCATGGGCTGGTGTGGCGAAAATAGTGGCAGTAAGGCCGAGAGCTGTCGCCAAGGTGAGGAGAATATTGGAAAATCTAATTTTCATCTTCTGTCCCCAGTCATATTCGGTAAGGCCGTTTAGCGCAGAAAATATATTGTCAAGACAAAGTGCGATCACGGAGCTTGTCATGATGTCCTATGGAAAGATTTTGGATGGGTGCTGACAGGATTTGCTTGATTTGGTTGTTGCCAGTAACGGCAGGCATAATCGTCGGTTTTTGAGGATTGATTCATCCGAGTCAGGCCGTCTCTGTTTTCCAGATACATTTTGTTTATGGATAGCATTCATGTGAATTATTCTGACCGATAATTTCTCTATAACCATATTACCAAGGGCCGTTTATAGGAATCTCAGGAACTCTGCATAATTTTTTTTCAGAAACAAAAAAAAATGGATTGAATCGGCTCAATCCTTTTTCAGACACCATCCTTGAGCTCATGAGAATACGCGTGGCAGAGGCCTGAGCTTTGGGTGACGAAACTTGGTTTTTGAGCCAGCCACGGATGATCCGCTCTGTTTGGCATCTGGCGATGGGTTCACTCCCAAGACCGACACTTTCGAGTTGGAACCTCACCTTGAAACGTTTTCCAGCCCGGTTTTGGTGAGGTTTCTGCAAAGAGAGTGGACCACCGAAATTGTCCTGGCTTTGAGACCCAAGAGTTTTTTGATATCTATCAAAACAGAGCACATGCCCGGATGGGTGTTCGTCAACAGTCCGATCTTTCGAAAAAGTGGCTTGGACCTGGGGATGGGGCGGTGTCAGGAATCAGGCAATCAAAGCCATATAGAGGGGATATTGCGGGGGGAAATGGGGCTTGCAGGTGTGGTCGGATAACCTTTTTTGATGAGTCCCTCACCCATGCCGGACTGAAGATTTTTATCAGAGCTGGGAAAGGCCGTTTTGATCAGCCAACGTCCCAGTGGAGAGAGGGGCGTGGAAAGGAGGGGATGGCGGGACCATGGAGAGGTGCTGATTTTGGGGTGGAAGCTCCTTTTGCAGGTTGACTCCGGCTTTGCGCAACTTTTGTTGAACCTGGGCCATGGAGAGAACATAGGCATCGGAACGGCCCAGCTGTTTTTCGACAATCGGTAGATGTTCTGCAGCATTTTCTTCACTGGGGTACCAGCCGAGATAGACTAAAAACTGGTCGTTCCTGTATGGCAACAAATGCGTCGAATTATGGCCAAATTCCTGATCTGCTTCGTGAATCACATTATTGATATGCTCTATATAATTATGATTAACAACCATTAACTGTATGGAATACCCTTTATTTTTGGTCAGAGAGAGCCATTGTTGGGAAGTTTGCAGGCGTTGTTGCACGAGTGGATATTTGTCCAAGGAAGTGGCTTGTCCGCTCTTGGCGGGTTGCCTGGGCGAATTTACAGGGAAGGGAGAGGTAACCTTTTCAGCTGTGTTGAAAACGGCCTCTTCTTCCAGGGCACTTTCTTGATCACCCGTTGCGGCTTGCGAGGGGGTGTTCTTGCCCGGTTTTTCTTTGGAAATGGGGAGCACTGAGGGGGAAATCGGCATCTGTTGGTTTGGTTTGGCAGGTGCCGGGGCCGCTATATTTTGAGCAGACGATTTGGAAGCCTTTTTTTTCCCGGTCGTTTTGGTATGGGTGGCGGCCTTGCTTGAGGCTGCTGGGGCCGACTTTGGCGTAGGCTTGTGTCGGGGCAGGTAGCGGCGTTGAGAAGGGGGGGGCACGACGGCCTGAACCACTCTGGCCGGATCCAGGAGCATGACGGCAGATGGGCTTTCCTGGGGCGCTTCAGCCTCACTCTGAACGACGGTTTCTTCAACAGGTTGCGCTGGCGGTTCCGAGACTTTTCCCGGGCTTTTTTGGGTAAGAGCGGCCACCTCTTCCAGTTTCAGGCTCTGTTCGGGAATGGATTGAACCTGGGAGGAGGGGGGAATCACGGGTTTTCTGGAGAGATAGGATTGTCCCACCTGAGCTGCAACCAACAGCGTGAGGAGTGCTACGGTAGAGAGATAAGCCCAGCGGGGCGGGGGCCAAAAATAACGTTTGTTCCGGATGGGGTTGGTTATGTTTTTAATACCCTGACGCACTTGATCGGGTGTTACCTGGGGCTTGCCATTCCGATAACTCGCCAGGAGCGCCTCATGGGCCAGCAAGTTGACACGGCGCAGGGAGCTTTCAGCCTGCTTGGCAATTTCCCGAGCGGCGGCAGAGGTAAACAGGGGCGTACCCCGATGATAGCCAGCCCGGGTGGCGCGGGTGGTGAGATAGCGTTCGATATCTTCGGCTTTAGGCTTGGCCAGATAGTAGTGACCGCCGATCCGATCCCAGAGCTGGCGCATGTCGTGGGCCCCCACTACCTCTTCCAGCTCCGGTTGGCCAAAGAGCACCACCTGCAGCAATTTTTGGCGGTGGGTTTCCAGGTTACATAAAAGACGCAGCTGCTCCAGGGTCTCCAGGGGCATGGCCTGGGCCTCTTCCACCAGCACCAGAACGGTTTTACCCTTACCGTGAGCCACGACCAGATGATCCCGGATGCAGTTCATACACTGCCAGGGGTCCAGATCTTCCGGCATCTTCAGCTTTAGATCTTCGGCAATGGAGCGGATCAGGTTTTCGGGGGTGAGGCGGGGTTGGAACAGGAAGACCAGGTCCACTGTTTTGGGTAGCTTGCTGGCAAGCATTCGGCAGAGCATGGTCTTGCCACTGCCCACCTCGCCAACCACCTTGAGGATGCCAACTCCCCGGAAAATACCGGAAATCAGCGATTCCAAAATAGCGGCACGTCCTCCGACATCGTCAAAGAGCCGAATATCGGGGGTGTTGTTGAAGGGATAATGTTCAAAGCCAAAATGGGACAGATACATGGTGTTCCCTGTATTTTTAAATCAACGGATACTTGGGAGCGGGAAAGCCTGGGCCTAAAGGTATCCCGGGTAGTGACCAGGATGCAATTACCGTACCTGGTCACAGGGGGGAAGGAAAGATGGGAATTCAGGCTTTTTGGGTGGATTGGATACAGTGGATGAAGGATTGCTCCATGGTCTCCCCGGGATAAAGCTCCCGGCACTCCTGATGGGTACCCAAAAAACGCAGGTGGTTATCGTGGAGGATGGCCATACGATCACAGAGTTCTTCCACGTCGGCCAGCAGGTGGGTGGAAAAAAAGAGGGTATGTCCTTGGGCTTTCATGGCCATGAGGCGTCGTTTCAGAAGAACCCGGGCCTTGGGGTCGAGACCGCTCATGGGTTCATCCAGCAGCAGCAGCTCCTTGCCACTTAAAAAACAGGCTGCCAGCCCCAGCTTTTGGGTCATGCCCTTGGAAAAAGCCCGCACCGGTCGATCCAATGCCGCCAGGGGCAGATCCAGGGATTCGAACAGTTCGACCGATTTATCTTCCTGGTAGGGCACTTCGTGGAGGCGACACATGAAGGTGAGAAAGTCCCGGCCCTTGAAAAAATAGGGAGGCACAAATCGTTCTGGCAGATAAGCCAGGCGCTTGCGGGCTTGGGGCAGCTTGTGGGAGAGGCCAAAAATATCGATTTCCCCCCCATCCATCTCCATAAAATCCAGCAATCCCTTGATCAGAGTCGTTTTACCCACTCCGTTGGCACCCACCAGGGCAAAGGATTCGCCGGGTTTGATGCTGAACTCTACCCCAGATAGAACCCGCTGTTTACCAAAGGATTTTTCCACTCCCTGAAAGGTCAAGGCGTCGGTCACTTGGAAAACCTCAAAAAAAAGGGACCCGGAAATAAATAGGGACCCGGACAAAACAAAGGGTGACTACGCTCAAAACGTAGCCACCCTTTGATCGATTCAGCACCGAACGGATTCGGATTTTGCGTCCTCTTCCCAGAAACTAGAAGAGATGCACAGCGCCGCAGTTGTCATACTGGCTCAACACATCGTAGTGGTCGACGTCGTTGGTAGAGTCTTTAGCTGGACCTCGGGGTGGGCCTGGAGGCCCGGCAGAACCAGCACTGACAGCACCGGATGCCACACACTCAGACCCGGTGTCGGCTTCGGAACCGAGAGTTTGGTTACCACCTTCCGTATCTGTCGCGTAGCGGTCACCGATGCGGAAAGAGCCGGTTGTGGGGGCGGCATCGTCCATTTTCCGATCCATTTCGGAGAGCACGCTCACGGGAACCAGGTTACCCGCGATCAGCTGGTGGGAGCGGGCGTCCATCGATCCATCACCGGTGAAGGTCGGGAGGGTTTCAGCAGCCGCTTCGTCATAGGGGGTGTAGGCTTCGTCGGTGTAGGCGAAGAAGAGGGGTCCACCGTAGACATTGGTCATGCAGGATTGAACCCCACACTCCCAGGTGTCTTCGTTGATGCTCAGGTTGTCGACGGAGTCGTCCGCAGCGGAGACATAGCTGCCGGTGACAAATCCGGAAGAGGCCAGATGCTTCCATACCAGAGCCAGTTCCGCTTCACGATCATCGGAAGTGGAGTCGCCAGCCAGCATGGGGTCACCACCTACGCGGCCATTGCCGTCACCGTCGTCACTGGAGGACGGGGTGGGGTTGTCGCCGGTATCAGCGACGGTGCCGTCAATGTTGTCCGTTGCTTGACTGAAGTCACCAGGCAGCGCCATGAAGCGATCCTGGAAGCCCAGGATGGCGGCTTTTACAGCGCTGCCCTGGTCGATCAGGTTATGGACTCGGGCGTTTTTGATCATCTCCTGCCCTTTGAGTACACCGCCAAGCAGAAGTCCGATGATCACCACTACGATGGCAATTTCGATAAGGGTAAACCCTGCTTCCTGTTTCGATCTATTCAAGTCTTTCATTGCTAAACTTCCTCCTCCGAGAGATGCTTCCGGGTCATTTTTATGCGGAATGCTGTGTATTTGTCACTCAAATTTGTTAATGCATACAAGCTCCATGTGTCTCTATTTGCAACTGGGTGTGGCAGAGAGATAGACCGCGTATCCGAGCCTGATTTGAAGAGTAGGCGGGCGCTGTTTGTTATCCCCATCTTATTTCAACATATTTTACCAACTATTTCCAAAAAAAAATGATTAATGGCAGAAAAAAAACAGGCTGGTGAGAGCGAGCCTCTGCCGTACTTTTTAATGTGGAGGTCTGATACAATATTAGAGACAAATTTACTCCCTTTGTTCCAGCCTTTTTTCCAGATCCAGGAGTCGCTGGTTTAAAAAATGGATCTCCTTGGGGCTGGTGATCCGACCGCTGGTGAGAAGTCCCCCTATGAGCATTTGGGCGCTTTCCAGCTCCCCCATTTTTTCCAGAATTACCCAATCCAGTTGCCGAGCCCATTCCGGTACCTGGGAACCGGTGGCATGTTGACTGACGGCCCGGGCATAGCGCAGCGCCAGTGGCAGATCATTCAGCTGGTGGCGGGCAACAATAACAGCGTGGGCCAGCCATGGCCAGCGACGCTGGGGATCGTCCAAAAAACGATCATAAACATACTCCAACATGACCCTTTTCTTTTCAGGGATATTCACCTCCCCATAGAGTCTGCTGGCACTCATGAAAGGATACTGTCCTTTCGGATCCAGCGCAATAATTTGGTCCAGCCACAACATGGTACGCTGGTAGTCGAGCTGGTGAAAGGAGATACTCACGCCGGACTGATAATCAAATGCCTGCAACCAGAGCATCAAGGCCTTGGCCAGGGTGATCGGCTCCCCCAGTGACGCCAATTGCAGGTAGGCGGAGGAGGGGGGGACTGGCAGATCTTCGGCCTTGGCTTCCGGGAGAGGTTGCAGGCTTTGCCAAAATATTTGTACGGCAAGCCCCAGAACCAGCAGCAGAAAAACCGAACTTGGCACTCTATTCAGTGAGCGTACCTGCATCGACTTTCAGCTCCCTTGATAAGGTTCCTCCCTTTATGTCGGTTTATCTGGTGCAATTCTTTAAATGTTTTTTCGATAAAGATCAAAAAGGGCCGCCCCACACAGCAGGGCCAGATAAATCACGGTTTGCCCAAAGATATGTTGTATTTCCAACCAGCTGCCAGTGCCATATACCAACCATTCGGTCTGAGTGAAACGATCCAATCCCGGTAAAACCAGGGCGATGGCGCCAATCATTTCATTCATAAACTGCATCCAGAGGCTGTTCGAGCCCATGATGGGGCCTTGGCCGACCTGTTGCAGACTGGTGATGGATCTGCTGAGCAGATAAATCGCCAAAACAGCGCTGAAGGCTGGGGTGACCTGATTGAAAGTCAGCAGCGTCAACAGACACAAGGCGATGACGATCAATAGTTCGGCCAGCAGGGAAATCCCCCAAAAGAGCACCATCTCCCCAGCCGAATAGGGTAGCAAGGCTGCTGAAAAGAGAGTGACCATGGTCAGAACGGTAAAAGTATAGCCGATCAGCTTGCCAAAAAAATAGCTGCCTCGGGGGATGGGCAGGGAGAGGATCAACTCAAGCCCCTTGTCATTCAACTCCCGAACCAGACTGTTGAGCACTACCAGGGAGGTCAATATCACCGCACCCAGACGCAGGTAGGCTCCCAAAATGGCACTCTGAATCTCTTTTACCTCGGTGAGCGCCAGGGTGCCGGCAAATTCCGCCAGCATGAAGCCTCCAAGCACCACCACCGTCACGATCCATAAAAAGCGGTTTTTCCACCCCTCCAGAGCGGTATAACGAGCCAGGGTCCAGACCGATCCGATCACGGCAGCTTACCCACATCCACCAGCTGTTTTTTCAGGGCGCTGGCTGAGATCCACATCACCATGTCGTCAAACTCATGACCCTGGACATTGCTGAAAACCCGGTCGATGAAAACGTTGTCGTCATCATTCTCGATATCGTTTTCCACCTCATCGGATTTCCGACCACCAGGCAACGAACCCACTCTGACTGGTTGAGCCCCTTGGGAAATGACAATTACCGGAACGTTGGCGGCCAGGAGTCCTTCCACATCTTCAAAAATGTCGGAATCATCACAGGCTCCGGCATCGTTACAGGCCTCCTCGCTTTCCCAAATCTGGATGTCGCCATTGCAGAAGGGTCCATCCCCCCCTGTGATATCGACAGGTATGATACCAGTGGCCAAAGAGATGGTGGATTGTGAGGGAGGGGAGTCGCAGTTGACAGAGGTCATGGTCGGGGATTTTGCCGTGTCTTCCCCTATCTCATCTGCAAATTCACCGGTGACCTGATAAATAAAATTCCGACCCCAGGCATCTACTCCTGTGACACCCAAGTCCAGATAAGGAAGATCGCCGTTGACTTCAAGAGAAAACACTCCGCTGATACCGTCATAGACGCCACAGCGGATTTTGTTGGGGGTCACGTTGGCTGTGTCATCCTGATCGCGGTTTTCATAGCCATCGGCATCGGTATCCGGACAGGGGAGGCGACCGTTGGCCAGGAAAAAGCCGAAAAGAGCATCCCGAATCTCTTCCATGGTGCGTTCGGTGCGGGAGCGGTAGACATTTTCCATCTGGGTGCCCATGGGCGTGAGGGCCATCCCCACCATCAGGCTGAGAATCACCAGCACCACCGCCACTTCAATGAGGGTGACCCCGCTCATGGATGTCATGCGTTGTTTGTCAAAAGTATCCATCAGGGTTCCTCCCGGTTTATCGGGTCTATTCTCCAGGGCAGAATTCAGCTTCGGTGGCATCATCGGTTCCCATCAGGGTTCCTCCCGGTTTATCGGGTCTATTCTCCAGGGCAGAATTCAGCTTCGGTGGCATCATCGGTTCCATCCAAACAGGCCACCCGGTCGTTGAAAGTGTCAGTGAAAATTTTGGTAAAATCAAAGTTTAACGTCGTTGAAGCGGTCAGATTGTTATCCTCAAGATAGTTTTCGATTACTATCGTAGCCCCCAGCACTGAACGATCCTGTTCAGGGCTGGTATCGTCTAGTTCTTCCCCAGCCAATATCACTACAGCCTGGTAATCGGTTGAGCCGCTATTAATCTTCAGACAATTCATTCCACAACCGGTGACAGCAGTGCCGGGATCAAATCCTGCTGTTAATTGAAAAAACAGGAGATCCTGCCAAGCATTATCGTGGATCCATCCCCCCGATAAGAGATCCGTGCACTCCGATCGTGTTGCCCAGCCACTATCCATAGCCGGGGAGTCAGGTGTCGCCGCAGCACAGTCGGCAACGTCATCCACATTGAGGGTATCCAGAGGCAGACGGCCGAAATAGGTTCCACAAACGCCATTATTATCCCCATTGGCAACCGGGGCTGCCCAGGGATATTTCCCACTATTATCCGCAGCAAATTGGGCCAGGCACACCTTGGCGGATTTTAAAACCCGTTTTTCCACCGCTGTCAGGATTTCATCCCGGCTGATGGTGAGCCAGAGGTCGTTGAACTCCTCCTCGGCCTCCAACGGATAGGTAACAGCGCCCTCAATCGTGTCACCGACTGAAATATATTCCAGATAGTTGGACCAATCCAATAGGTCGTCATCCGTCACCCGGAATTGATCAAGCTCTGCCACTCCAGCACCGGGAGAAAAGATGACCGCAACGATATCCTCCCCCATATCATCCGCTTCTGTACTGCTGTTAATCGTCGGTTCGCTCAAGGAAAATTCCATGGCGAGGGCGTACCAGACAACCTCACCTTGGACATCTTTTACATCCCGCTCGTTGAGCCCCAGATCTTCCCAGGGTAGGCGCCCAACGTAGAGGGTAGGACCGGTATCAGTCGCACAAACACTGCCATTGTTGTCACCATATCCCGGGCCATCGGCATCCTGGTCAAAATCCAGATCCGGGCAGGGCAGCTCCCCTGGCCGGGTGTCGTTGGTGGCCGCATAGATAATCAGCGCCTCCTTGACCTTTTTCAAAACTTCCAGGGAGACCTTGTTGCGGTTCCAGCGAAGGGATTCGGTGGGGAGCGTGTGGAGGACGAGGGCAGTGCCCGCCATGGTCATGATGATCATCAGCATGAGGAGCGCTACCCCTTGCTGGGATCGAAAATCTTTCCCAGGGGGGAGGCTGGGGCCGGGTGCTGAGGCCATGCTCACTCCTTCGTTGTCGACACGATCCGCCATACGGTTCAGTTTAACATACTCCTGCCAGGGCTCGTTGATAAAAAATGACCGGTTACTCCCCTCAAGCAAGCCCCTCCATCCACTTCCTGAATCTTGACCAAATCGGCAGCCGCTTGATAACGCTCACCTGAAAAACAGTTGGGTTTAACACCCCCAAGGCAGACCAAATGGATGACAAAAAAAAGATGCGTCCAGTGGTCCCTGATTCAGCTGTTAAAAAGGTGTATCAGCCCATTCCATCAAGCCTACCCTGCAGTTCAGGGCGTTTTTTGCATTCCTTGCAGCAGTTTATTGATCTGTTCGATCCCCTTGTGATCAGCAACAATCCCCTGCAAGAGCTTTTCATCGGGATTCATGGGAGATTTGAGGCGATTATTAGACTCTTGCTGGGCAGTCAATTCAGCCTGGAGGCGTCGCTGCTGCAAGAGATTTTCCTTGTAGACCTGATAGGTCTCCAGCACCGAGCCACTGATACGATCCATCGCCTGCCCCGGCTTCAGACGCACCTTGGCGACGGCATCCGGCAGGTCCAGCCAAACCCGTGAATCCCATTGATTCTTTTTGGAAAGGCTCAACCAGTCGGAAGCCTTTTTATCGGCCAGCTTGTATTCCTCGCCATTGATCCAAACCGTGGGTTGGGAACCCTCCATCCAGAAAAGTCCGTCAAAGGAGACCAGCCCCCGGCTGTCACTCTCCTCGTTGCTGGTCACGGACTGCCCGGATTGCACCATACGCCGGGTAAAGTCAAGACGGGAGCGCTCCCCCGGAGTGGTGAAAAAGCGCCTGAGTTCCAGGGTTTCAGCTTGCGCCTGGAGGGGGAAGAGGGATGCCAGGAAAAATCCTGCCAGGAACAATCCCATCCGTCCCGCCATGGAGAGTCCGGTCGAGGGAGGCAGAGTAGACCCGTTATTCCAGAATGAAGGCGCACTCATGAGATTTGACCTTCTTTGGAAAGCTTGATGAAAAACCAGCGCAAACGGCACTGTCCCGAAATGTTGGATTCGGTGGAGTCAGGTTGAATCTGTGACCTTAAGCGCGTCAAACTGCAAAGCTCCCCGGTAAAAAGCCCCTTGGCCCGTTTTTCCAAAATACCCAGCAGCCCGAAAAGATCCGCCTCGTGAAGCAGGTCCATGGAGAGTTCCATGGTGTTGGATGTCAACTCAACCGTATCCAGCTCTGCGTCGAAAGTGGGCTGATAGGGGCTGGTGTCAGAAATCGAATAGGTAATATGTTCGACTCCCAGGCGTTCTGCTTCGTTCCGTAATATTTTAACCAGCTCGGAACGCTTGTCCGCCCCCAAAAGCCCCTGTTTTTCATAAGCCGTGTAACGGGGTTGATAGAGATGAAGACTTTTGGTGTCTTCCTTGGCGCGAGCCAGTCTGTTTTTGATGTCGCCAGACCTTTTCTTGGCCACGCGAGCCATTTTTTTTTGGTCTTTTTCGAATGACTGAGCATACCAGACAAAACCGCCTGAGGCGGCCAGGGAGAGAATCAAAACCACGATTCCACCCGTCAACATTTTAAAATCAAGGATTCTGGCCATCCCTCTTCCTCTTAAAGCCCAGTTTCAAGGAAAAATTCATATCCACTGGCTCTTCCTTGGGGGTTTCCAGAAGGTCGCCGGCCCATTTTTTGGACTGTACCGCCTTGCTTGGATTTTTGACCACAGTAGCTTGGGCCACGGTTTTGGATTCCAAAAGAGCGTTGACAAAGCGGTTGACTCGCTCTTCAGCCAATCGGTAGTCGTTACCGACCCCAAACACGCGACCTGAGAGATTTGCCATCTCCAACAGTTCCGGCATTTTTTGAGCTGATTTTTTGGATCGACCACGACTTCGCTTGCGCTTGCGGGAATTGGAGCTGCTTTTTTTGGTGCTTGCTCCCTCTCCAACCCCCGTCCAATCAAATTTATTGATTTGCAGCTCCGGGAACCGGGAAAGATGGGTGCTGATGGCCGACATCATCTGCAGGGGAGAGCTGTGTTGTTGCTGCAGCTCCTCCACCAATAATGCTACCTGTCGGATGTGGGCTGGATCCACCTTTTGTTCAACAAATTTGTCGATCAATCTTTTGTAGGTGGCCTGATCATCACTCGTCTTGTTTGTATACATCCGAGATTGCTCTTGGTAAGCCAAGCCCCTGGAGGAAATCTGGAATCCCCAGGTGGTGGCACTCAGAACCACAAGCAGACTGGCGGCAAAAAGAGCCTGGCGCACGCGACGTGTCAGAAAATAGCGACGCATCCGGGGGTTGGCATAGTGGTTTTGACCCGCCCCCTTGCCCAACAATTGAATAAACAGAGAGTCACTGAAGGGGGTCTTGATGTCCCGGTCGATACCCAGTCGCCTGGCCACTTCACCCACCGGCAACAGACGAAAATCCTCTCCCTCCCGTTCATCGCAATAGGGCTGAAAGGCTTCCAGAAAGGGGGTGCTGGATAGAATGACCGTCACCAGAGGCTGTCCGTGGGTCATCAAACCCATGCGGGAGAGATAGGTTCGGGTTCTCTCCAGCTCCTGGGTGAGCAGGGCGGCGTAAGCGCCAGGTTCGTTATCCGGAACCCGGGCCATCCGGCTCATCATCAGCCGCTTGCCCTTGAAATAGGAAAAACGTAGCCCCGTACCACTCTGCTGACTCACCAGAAGAGTTCCCTCCGGGACACGGCCCAAAAGGGAGGAGAGGAAGGCCCGACTCAGCATGGGCAGGGAGTGAATGCCTGCCAGGGAGGCTTTTTTGCTTTGAATGATCCCAAGCCACTCGTTGAGCACTTCCGGAGCGGTGACCGCAGCCAGCAATACCTTGGAATCCTTGCGACCTTCCTTATCCCGTCCGACGACACTACCGCTTCTGAAAGGGGTCTCCGGATAGGCGCGGCGCAACCGGCGCTGGAGAATGTTGCCCCGCTCCGGACCCAGCACAAAGGGGATGTTTTCTACCCGGAACTCTTCCTCGATCAGATCCGTGAGAATGTGGATATGGTGTGCCGGGTTTTTTTCCAGATAGGTGGCAAATGCTTCCCGCCCTTCTTCGTTGGCATCAAAACGGGAGACACCAGCGACTTTCCCCCCCTTCCAATCGAAGGCGGTTAGGCGCTCTTTTGTCATGAAAAACAGTCGCTTGCGGGCCATCAGTACCTCATGTTCTGCATGATGTCGTAAATGGGGCCCAGAACCGAAACCACCACCCAGATCATCAAGATGCCTACAAAGGCGGTGAGTCCCGGTTCAATCATACCCTGCAACCGATCCACAGCCTCCCGCACATCCCGGTCATAGAAATAACGAACGTTTTTCAGACTGGTATCCAGTGCCCCGGTTCGTTCGCCCACGGAAATCATTCGTACCACGAGCCTGGGAAAGATCAACGCCTTTTCAAAACTGCCAGCGATATCTTCACCGCCCCGAACACGTTCACCGATCTCTTCGAGTACCCGTTCCATGCGCTGATTTCCAGCGACCCGACGGCCAATGGCCAGACAGTCCAGAACGCTGATGCCCGAGGCGTAAAGTAGACCGAAAATATTGGCAAAACGTGCCAGAATCAACTTGTTGAGAATGGGTCCGAAGATCCACACCCGAAGCTTGAAGCCATCGTAGGACTCCAAAAACCGGGAGCTGATACGCTTAAGCACCTGAATCAGCATCACGATGCCAATGGGTATCCCCAGAAGATAGGCCCAGTAGGCCACCACAAAATCCGAGGTTTTCATCAGCGCGATGGAGTAGATGGGCAGCTCAAAATCCATGATTTTCATGAAGGAGACCAGTTGGGGCACCAAAAAGGTCATCATGAAAAAGAACACCCCCACCATCACTGTACCCATGATGGATGGATAGAGCATCAGCTTTTTGGTGCGGGCGGCCATCTCGTCCTGCCACTTCAGATCTTCGGTCAGATTGGCAAAAATTTCGCCCAGGTTGCCCGAGCTTTCTCCCGCTCGTACCAGGGAGATAAACACCTCATCGAACACTTTCGGGTAGGACTCCATCGCCTGGGTGAGGGTTTTGCCGCCGCCAATCTCATCCAGCATGCCGTTCAACAAAACCTGTAGCTGGCGACTACCCGCATCCCGCAGATCCGAAAGACCCTCAATGATGGGGACACCGGCGATCACCATCTGCTCCATGTGAAAGCAAAAGGTGATCATCTCCCGCCGATCCAGCTTTTTGGCGCCCCACTTGGCTGTAGAGGATTTGATCTCTTTCAGCTGGATCACATCCATCTGCATCCGGGCCAAACGACCTTCGGCATCGGCTTCGTTATCCGCTTCCATCTGGTCGCGGATAAGTTTTCCGTCGAGATCCATCGCTTTGAAGCGAAAGGTGGGCATTCAAACCTCTGATACGTGGTCTTGATAATAATCGAAGCGCTTGGACCCCATCGGTCTTCAAGCAGGCTTCGGGTTAAAATCCTTCAGTCAAATCCGCTACCCGGCTGATTTCCGCCAGGGTGGTGATCCCTTCGAGAACTCGGTGAATTCCCCGCACTGCCAAGGGTTTGAAACCTATTTTTTTGGCGTGGGCACGTAATTCATGGTAAGGGGCATTGGTGGCGATCAGGGCGTCCATTTCAGGATCAATCTTGATGGTTTCAATCAAGGCCATGCGCCCTTTGTACCCCGTGCCTTCACACGCTTTACACCCCACATGACGATAGATGGGGCCTTTGGCGACCACGCCCAGGGAGCGCAAGAGACGAACCTCTACCCCTCCTGGATTATACGCCTTGCGGCAGCTTTTGCAGAGCAGACGGATCAGCCGTTGTCCTACCACACCGATAATGTTGCCCGCCAAAATATCTGACGGCACCCCAATATCTCGAAGACGGGTAATGGCCTGCATGGCGGAGTTGGTGTGTACCGTTGAGTAGACCTGATGACCGGTCATGGCTGCCCGAAGGGCCATTTCTGCGGTTTCCTGGTCACGAATTTCACCCACCAGCATAATATCCGGATCCTGGCGCAGCATGGCCCGAATACCATCGGCAAAGCCCATTTTACTGGAGGGATTGACCGAGGATTGGCGAATCTGGGGCATGGGATATTCGACCGGATCCTCCAGGGTCATGATGTTGACCGATACGTCGTTGATAAAATCAAGCATCGAGTAAAGAGTGGTGGTCTTACCCGAGCCGGTGGGGCCGGTAACCAGGATGATCCCTTCGGGTCGGGCCATCATCAGCTTCAAGGCCGACACCTGTTCATCACTGAAACCCAGAGAGGTCAAGGGCACGATCCCCTTGGTTCGATCCAGGATCCGGAGTACCAGGTTTTCCCCATGGTGGGTAGCCATGCTGGAGACGCGAAAGTCGATGTTACGGCCAAAGAGCTGCCGGGAGATGTGACCGTCCTGAGGGACGCGGTTTTCGGCGATATTGAGCCCAGCCAGCACCTTGACGCGCACAATGATCGGTGATTGATACTGTTTGTGCAGGGAAAGAACCTGACGCAACACCCCGTCAACCCGCAGCCGGACACTCAAAAAGGTCTCTTCCGGCTCGATATGGATATCCGAAGCCCCTTTTTTGACAGCGTCTGCCATCAGGGCATCCACCAGTCGCACCAGGGGTTGGCTGTACTCTTCGGCATCTGTGGTGGCTTCAGGGTCCACCTCCCCGGACTCGATCTCCCGGAGAATACCGTCGATGGAAAATTCAAAGCCAAAATATTGGCTGATGGCGTTGTCGATTTCTGCAGCACCACCCAGCTTGACCTGGATATCGACATCTTCCCCGAGCAACGACCGCAGCTTGTCCAGAGCCACCACATCGTAGGTGTTGGACATGGCCACGGTCAGGCGTTTGGTCTCGGATTCGTAGGAGACCGGGAACATGTTGGCGCGCTTGGCAAAATCCTTGGGGATCAGCTTGATCGCTTCCCCATCGACCATGATGGTGGTCAGATCCACCGACTCCTGGCCGATGGATTCTCCCAGGAGATCCCGCATGGAACCTTCAGTGAGAAATCCAAGCTTGACCAGAATCTGCCCCAGGGGAGCGTTCTGTTTTTTCTGTTCTGTGAGGGCAATGCGCAGCTGGTCCTGGGTGAGAACACCCTTTTGGACCAGGAGTTCCCCCAACATCACCTTGGGTTTTTCTTTGCCTTTGGTCGCCGCTTGACCTTTTGATGGGCCTGCCATGTCAGCTCCCGTCCCCGGAATGTGTCGAAGGGTCCGAACCGGACGGCCTCGCCAGAATGGAAAGATGGGTCCGAAGCGCCTGGGTATCAAAGCCACTGCCAAGCAGTTCGGCTTTTTCCAAGGCGATTTCGTAATAGTGTTGTGCTGCTGTTATCTGGTCCATCTGCTCCAGGCTGACCGCCAGATTAAAGGCATAATCCGCCTGGTCGGGATGGCCGGAATAGGCCTTGAAAAAGTGCTGTTGCGCTTCATGCCACTGGGAACGGGAGGCCAACATCGATCCCAGGATAAAATTAAGATGGGGTGAGTCGGGATTTCCCCGCAGGCGGTGGCGGATTTGTACTTCTCTGTTGGTGGATTCGCCGGGCAGGCTGGCAAGTCCCGCCAGGGCAATGTGATCACCGGGAATCAAGTCCAAAATGCCGACATAATAGGCCCGGGCGATATCATACTTGCCAAAATGGACGGCGAGAGCCGCCTTTCCAAGCAGGGCATCCCGATTGTTGGGCTTCTGGGCCAAAACCTGATCATAAAGGGTGTTGGCTCGGGTCAACTCTCCCCGGGTCCAGGCAGAGTGGGCCTCGGTCAATATTTTAAAGTAGTCCGCCTTGGGAGCGTGCCGGACAATACGTGAGTAGCCGTCATAGATCGCAACACTGCCGATTTCATCCGGTGGCGGCACTTCTTCGCCAGCGACTACCATTCTGGCTCCATCTGCCAGTGTGGGCGCAGCAGTGGATATTTCGGCGCTTGGTATGCTGGCAGCCAAGGTGTTATCCGCCATACCTTCCTGTGAGTCGGATGCTTGAGCCGTAACAGGCGTGGAGGCGCTGCCGGTGGGGTCGATATAGAAGGTTTCCACTGTCTGGGTTTTGGGTTCCAACTGCTTGACCGCTTGAGTCTTTTCCCGATTCTTTCTGGGCTTTCTCTTGCGAGGTGGCGGCTTGAGAAAATCAAACTGCAACTCCTTGGGCAGGAGTGCCAGCGTTTCCGGAGCAAGCCCGTTAAAGCTGAAAAAGCCTGACAGATCCGGCATCTGTATGGAGGCAATGCTTTGGACCTGTTGGTTGGCAGCGTGGCGCTGTTTGGCCCCTTGGGGGGTTTCCATCAGGTAATATCCTCCGCCACCAAGACCGGCAAGCACGACACTGGCGGTCAGCCAGCGACCCCAGCGTGTCGGCGCTTTGGCCTGAAATCCCCCGGAATAGTCCCTGAGAGTCTTTTGGGGCGTGGGATCCGGCAGATCGGTCAGGAGATCGGAGGCGGTGGTTTGGAGGTCGGGTGAGACGACATCGTCCGAATCAATTTGCTCCGTTGTGTTCCCCTGTTGATCATCCGGGATGGTCTCATCGGTTTGATGGGAGGAGGTGTCCCGGGTGTCACTGTTCGGTTCCGACAGGGTGCTGGAGGAGGGGGCCTCACGATCACCCATTTCGGAGTCGGGTTGTGTTGTATCGGATGTGACCGAAAAATCGGGTTCAGCTGCCTCTGTAGATGGACCCGGATCTGGTGAAAACGGTTCGAATTGGGGTGTGTCCACTTGAAACGCAGTGGAACTTTCCTCGTCCGGCGAGGTGATCTCTGCATCCAGTGTCGGAAACGGAGATTCGGTTTCCTCATCGGAGGTTGCTGGTTCGAAGCTGGGAAAGGCCTCTACAGGGGCTTCGGAATCGGGGGAATCAAGGGTGCCGGTTTCCGAATCGGAAAAGGTGTCCCAGCTCGGAGCTGTAAGGTGGGGATCGGCCTCTGGTTCGGTGATCTCCAGATCAGGCTCCAAGGCGCTCTCTGATTCGGCTGGGCTTGGGCTTTCAGAGAGTTCGGACGGGGGTTCGGAATAGGGCTCAGTGGAACTTTCTTCTGTCAGCAGGCTGTCGGCAGGGGCCAGGGAGAGTGCTGGATTTTCTTCAAAAATCAAGGCTGGACTCACAGCTTCCGACTCTCTTCCTGTGAGATCCCTGTCAGAATCAGAAAGCAGGCCACCCGCATCACTGGGAGTCAGGGCCAGATCAAGTCCTTGAAAAATATCCGACGTCGTCCCGTCGCTCGCCGCAGTGAGAGTCGAAGTGTCAGAGCTATCCTCCAGTGCTCCAAAATCCGTCCCCGGTACCTCATCAGAGGGAGGAGGGGCGTCATGGGCTTCGGAAAAAAGAAGATCGCCAATCGATCCAGTGGCTTCGGGACCGGATTGAGCGTTGTCGTCAAAGGGGGACGGGGCTTCAGTGACATCTACCTGATCGGCAGATTCCCGTTTGCTCCTCTCCTCTTCCGATTTTTCCAGGGCTTCCAGCAAAATACTCATGGATCAAATTCTCCGCCCCCCTTGACCCACCAATCGGGAATCCCCAACGGTTGGATCAAGGTTAAATATGGGCCTGCCGGTCACGGAACAGGGGCTGCGAGGGATCATGCTCATCCCTCTTACGGATTGCCGGTTTGGGTCGCTGGGCTCTCCATGCTTTTCCAGTCGCCAATGTTGATTGAAGGAAAAGTCACGGGATGTTCCCGGGTTTCAGTGAATTTGTCGAGCAGCCCGTCAAAAACCTTGACCTGTCTCTTTCCACCAGAGGGGGTAGTCACGGTCGGCCTTAAAAAGATGGCCATTTCGGTTTTTTGCACGGAGCGTTTATCGTAGCTGAACAGTTCACCCAGAACCGGAAGGTCTCCCAAAATGGGTACATTGCTGTTGTCTTCACTGACTTCGTCGTTCATCAGACCACCCATGATGATCATTTGATTGTCAGCTACTCGCAGGATGGTCTCCATCTCCCGAACCTGAATTTCCGGAACCTGGTAGTCCACATCCACGCCATCCACGGTTGGCGCATCTGCATAACCAAGCAGGCGGGTGAGGGAGGGACGGATGTCCAGGGTGATGATATCGTTGGCGCTGATCTGAGGCATGACGATCATCACCAGCCCTACGGGAACGGTATTGCTTTCGATGGTGGTGGTCTTGGTGGTTACGTTGGTCTCATCATTTGTTTCTTCTTCAATTTCAACATTGAAGTAGACTCTTTGGTCGACAATTTTGAGGACCGCTGCCTGGTTGTTCAGCGCCATGATCTTGGGACTTGAGAGAACCCGAACATCGCCGAATTGTTCCAAAGCCTTCAGTTCGGCCTCAATAAAGTGGCCACCAGCAGTGGATGCGGTGTAGACCAGGGAAAAGACCGGGTCACTGGTCAAGTTGCCCCCCATCATGCCTGAGCTGACAGTGGTGCCGGTATTGCCGTCCATCACCCGTTGCCAATCCACACCCGTCTCAAAATCCCGGGAAAGGGTGACTTCAACCACCGTGGCTTCGATCAACACCTGTTTTTGGGCGCTGCCCACGACCTGATGGACAAAGGCTTCGACTTTTTCGTGTTGTTTTTCAGAACAATAAACGGATATGACGCCACTGGCCTCATGGGCGATGACCGGGGAAAATTGGGAGATCACCTCCACCCGTGTTTGTTCTTCTTTGGTTTCGGTGGAGGCTTTTTTCGTGGAATCTGTCTCGCCAGTTTTATAGGTCATGGCGCCTGCTGTTGTTTCAGGCAGCACGACCGGTTCGATCAATTTGGCAAGGGACTGGGAGCGGGTTTCCAGCCACTCCCGCATGTTTTCCTCTACTTCAATGATATTTTCAATACCCTCAATCAGCGGCTCCCAAAAATCATTGCTCATGGTGTTGGTGATGGTGCCCCTGGAGTTGCCCCCCGTATCACCGCTGTCCCCGATATCCCCTTCGACACTGATGGTAGAAGTAGCCGTACGGGTCAGATTGAGATAGTCGATCTGATAGGTGCGCCAAAAGGGCAGGTCGGGCAGGATCATCAGGTTGTTGCCAGACAGCTCGTAGCGTAGGTCCACTTGATTGGAGATGCGTTCGAGAATTTGTGGCAGGGTCTGTTCCAGGGCGTTCAGGGTGACATCGCCATCAATGGCCGGGTGGATATCCACATTGATGTGGGCATCCCGGGCCAGAGTGAAGAGCAGCTCCCGAACCGGTACATTATGCACCACCACCGTGTAGCGCTCCGGCCCACTTTCCAGTTGAGGCGGCGGCAGGATGGGGGTCACGGCCACATGGGCAGGGGGTTGGGTGCCAGCTTCCTTGACGGTAGTGCTGGACTTGAGATGATGCTCCGACGGTGTGGTATGCGGGGCGGAAGGGATTTGCTGACAGGCAGCGACAGTCAATCCCAGAACAAGAAACAAGACGAAACGGCTCATTTTTTTTCGCCCCATTTGGAGGAGCGCCCTTCCCAAATCGCTATATATTGCATCTGCTTAAAATAAGAAGAGGTGCTCTGGATCCCCATGTTGGGATCGGTCACATCTCCTTCAGGAAGCCAGAAGCCCCCTAACCGGCATTTGTTGCCGCAACAGTGTTCATATGTGGCAGGCAACCCCACTTTTTTAACCGATATGCGTTCGGCTGAAGGGAGTTCTATGCAACATTTGGTCCAAACATTCACACGCCTGACAGTTAAACAATGGGGCGGCCATCAGGTGACCTGATGGATCTGTATGGCTCCCCGCCTCCAAATTGTGAAAGAGGCTTCTCCCAATAGGATGTCAGCTGGGGTGATCCGGTTCTGGCTGTGGTGACGGAAGTGGGTCAGGTTTCAGTAGCTGGAACAAGCCAGAATAACAAAAAAAAATAGCACCCATTTTTGCGCTCTATCTTCTTGATTCTATATTTATCTTTGGATAAATGAAATTAGTGCTGCATATTCACCACGCATTCTAGGCTTTTTTTTTCAGAAAAGGCAAAAAAAAATTGATTTTTCTTCGTGTCGCCTGTGGTCTCCCATTTTTGATCAAGACACAAAAATAGTAGGGAAAAAGTTTGTTTTTCCGGTAATTTTCTGATCCCCCCTGCTCTGAAACAAACTTTTTTTGCCACGGCTCTCATCATTTGGCCAATGGCTTGGGCTGGATTAACCTGAAACTGAACGATCAATTTGATGGTTTGACAGTAAAAAATGCTCCTTATAGTGTTCATTTGCTGAATCTTGTTTTACAGTATGGCACAGTCAGAAAATATCTGTTTTTTGTTGGTGTGCTTTGGGGATCTGGGAGCTTGGGACTCTGTTTTTGTGGTCCTGATGGCGTGTTTGGTTTGCAAAGTGTGTACTGCTTCCCGACCCCACTCCTGACTTTATGGCGCAATAAAATAACACGATATCAACAGTATGAACCAAATCGATCAAACCATCCCGTTGGCTTGATCTCTCACTCCTTCAATCGAAATTTGCTCACCTGATCTTTCAATTGGTTGGAAAGATCCTGGAGGCTTTGGCAGTTGGTCCGGGTTTGCTGGATGGAATCGGAAATCTGGGTGGAGCCGGTTTCAATTTCATGGAGGGCGTGGACGATTTGATCCGAGGCGGTCTTTTGCTGTTCCGTGGAGAGGGATATTTGGGACATCGCCTGGGTGGTGGATCGACTCCCCTGGACGATATCTGAAAAAACATTGGCCGTACGGCCTGTCAATTTTTTGCCCTCTTCGATGGTGTCGGCGCTATTCTTGGCATCGTCCACCAGATTGTTGACCACCTCCTGAATGTCCTGAATGGTGGTCCGGGTTTCGTCGATGGACTCGGTGACGTTGTCGGCCAGTCGACGGATCTCTTCAGCCACCACTGAAAAGCTGCTGCCCGCTTTTCCAGCCCGGGAAGATTCGATGGCGGCGTTGAAGGCGATCAATTTGGTCTGGTCGGCAATATTGTTGATGATCTCCATCACCTTGGTGATCTCCTGGGATTTGCGGCCCAGTTGAATGATGACATGAATGGAGTGTTTATTGTTTTGTTGGATTTCATCCATCTTGCGGATGAGGGTTTGCACCTCCCCCTGGCCATCTTCGGTCAATTGCAGGGTATTGGTGGCAATGGTCAACACCGAAGCGGCATGATTGGCAATCAGGGTGGAGGTTTTTGACAGCTGTTCCATAGAGGAGGTGATGGCCACCACTGAGGCGGATTGATCGGTGGCGGTCACCACCTCCCGGTCTACCGAAGCGGTGATGTCGTCACTGGTGTTGGTGATCCGCTCGGAGGTTTTGGCCACCATGCCGATAATTTCCTTGAACTGATCCACCATCTTGCCCATGGCGCTTTTGAGCTGGCCAATTTCATCCCGGCCACCGGGCTTGATTTCGATGGTGAGATCCCGGTCAGCCAGCCGCACCGCCATCTGGACCGTATTCTGGATGGAGCGTTTGATCAGGCTGGTCAACAGCAGACTGAGAAAAAAGGCCACCACCACCGAGAGCGCCGAAGTCCACAGGGTGACACTTTTGGCCAGCGCTTCCCGCTCATCCAACAGGGTGAGGTTGCGTTTGATTTCCTGGTCGATGACATTTTGCAGATTTTCCAGATTGGACCTGATTTTGGCACCTGTTTTGGCCAACGTCTCAAGGCCCGCGCGTTCCTCTCCCTGAGCTTCCTCGAAAACAGGCACGATATGGTTCTGCATTTGATCCAGGAGTCGTTCCGCCAGGACAAACTGTTCTTGCCGTAGGGTATGGTATATGGCGCGTCGATCATCGGGAGCGCTTTTGGCAAACGCCTGGGCCATCCGGTGCAGAGTGGCGTTGACGGCTGCATACTCCTGTAGCAGCCGGGCCAGGGTTTTATCGTCGGTTTTGAATCCGGGATACCAGAGACCAAAATCACTGGCCGAGGCCTCCCAATCCCCTTCGAAAGGGGCCTTTTCGTGGAGGGTCAACAAAAACACCTGCTGCCACTGGTGCAGTTGTTGGCGCAGATGATCCAGAAAAGAGGGGATATGATAAGCTCTGCCGCGTAAGGAGAAGGAGAGTGCCGCCTGGCGGTCGTGGGCGGCCAGAAGAGACTCCACAGCGGCATTGAAAGTGGCGATGAGGAGGTTGTTTTCTTCCAGTAGCCGGGAGGTGTTGCCGATCCCGATGATTGATTTGATCTGGATGAAACGATCAAACAGATCGCGCTGTTGATCGATTTTTTTTCGGATATCGTCCAGGTTGTTGGTTTTGGCCAGATAGTTTTGGCTCTCTATGGTGAGGGTGGTGAGTGCCAGCAGGGCGTTGTTGGCGCGCTCTTTGATGGGGAGTAGCCGGTCAATGACCCGGTGAGCGAGGTCGGAGGTATCCCCGACCATTTTCATCCCCGGCACCCCCGCGACAAAGACCAGCAGGGTCACAGCGGCGAAGCTCATCATCAATTTCGCCTGTAGAGTCACTTGTCCATCCTCCCTGCTGTTCGGTTGCGTGCAACCTTTGCCCCTGGTACCCCGGGCCTCTTGACCAACCCGGTGAATCCCGATCAATCCGGTGAGTTCGCCCACTATTTTTTGCGATTCAACACGATGATACCTTCCCAAGGTTCCGGGGGGGGGCGCTGCTGAAATTTTTCACAGCGTTCCACGAGAATGGCCAGCGCCCGGTCTTCTTGAACCTTTTCCTGGACCTCCCGGAACAGGCGAATGGCATCCGTCCAATGGCCTTGCCGGTACGCCTCCCAGCCGTCCCGATAGCGCCCCATGGTGGCCAGTTTGGCCTCCCGTCGGGGTTGAGCCTGATGGTTGAAGATTTCACAGATGGTGACTGGATTTTTCCGCCCCACCACCCGGACCGTATCGACAATGCGTACATCAAAGTCGTGGGGGTTTTTCAGTTTCAGGAGGTCGGATTCCGGTATGGCGATATCCAGGCCATATTTTTTGGTGAGCCCTTCCATCCGCGAGGCCAGGTTGACCGTATCCCCCACCACCGTTGTATCCATGCGATCTTCGAAGCCCACAGTGCCCAGTGAGACGGAGCCGGTATGGATGCCGATACCGGTGGAGATCGCCCGATAGCTGCATTTTTTCCGATAGCCGTTATAGGTGTGCAGGATGGATTGCATGTCGATGGCGGCCCCGATGGCGTTGCGGACCACATTGCTCTTGCGGCTGGCGAAAAGCGCCATGATGGAGTCACCGATATATTTATCGATGAAGCCGTGGTGTTCAGTGACGATGGGGCCGATAAACTTGAGATAACCGTTTAAAAAACGGAAATTTTCCTCATAGGTCATGTCTTCCATGAGGCTGGTAAAATCCCGGATGTCGGCAAAAAAGACCGCGACGTTTTCGTTGGAAGAGTCCCCCAGGATCACCTCTTCGACCCCATCCCGCCCTAAGCGATCCAAAAATTCTGCCGGGATAAATTTTTTAAAGGCGACGTTCTTTTTTTCGATGAGTTCACAGGCCTGCTTGTGCTGCTGCATCTCCACCGCCAAACTTTGATTGGCCTTTTGCAGAGAGATCATGTCGTTGTAGGAGCGCAGGGCGGTGAGGACCGAGGTGTAGAGTTTTTCGTAGGTGAGTTCAGCTTTGGATTTGTAGTCGTTGATATGGTATTTCACCACCACTTCCGGTTCCGGAGCCATGCCTGGCTGTCCCGTGCGCAGGATGATGCGGACCAGATAGTTGTCCAGCTCCTCCCGGATATATTCCACCACGGACAAACCGGCATGATCCTCTTCCATGACCACATCCAGCAGGACCAGGCAGATATCGGGATTTTCCCCCATGATCTGTTTGGCCTGGGCTCCGGAATAGGCTTTTTGGAAGGCGATGGGGCGATTGTCGAAAACCAGATCTTCCAGGGCGAGTTTGGTGATGGTGTGGATCTCTTCCTCGTCATCCACCACCAACACCTTCCAGTGGTTATCGGGCACCGTGTTGAGGGTATCCTCTTCCTCCTCTTCGGCAAAAAAATCTTCTTCCACCTGAACAAAGAGGGGGGCTGTTCCGTTGTTGGCAATGCCTGTTGATTTTTCTGGAATCAGAGCAGCCATGGTGCTGGAAGTCAGATCGGATATGCCGTCCAAAAGAGGCTTCACTTCCTGATTGGTAGAAAGAGAGGCTCTTTTATCGATAGCCGTCAGATGATCCCGGGGCTGCTCTTGGGGGATAGCTGAATTTTGATTTGGATGGATAGGAGCCATCAGCCATTTCTTTCAAGAGGTCGATATCCCATCATAGGCTTTGCCTGGGAAGGGTTATCTCGAAGGTGGAGCCTTTTCCCGGTTCGCTCTCGCAGGTGATTTGACCACCCAATGTTTGCTGAACCAGGTTATATACCACATGCAGCCCCAGACCAGTCCCTCCGGCGTTGCGGCGAGTGGTGAAAAAAGGATCAAAAATACGGCCCAGCTGTTTGGGGGGAATCCCTTTGCCGTTATCCCGGAAAGAGAGGACTAATTGTTCTTCCCGGGAGTAGATTTCAATCTCGATCTGGCCGGCCATGCCTTCGTCAAAGGCGTGGATCAAGGCGTTCATGATCAAGTTGGTCACAATCTGGGCAAACACGCCGGGATAGTTGTCCAGGGTGAGGCTTTCCGGACAGCTGATCTTGATCTGATGAGGGGTTTTTTCCAGATGGGGTCTGAGACTGAAAAGGAGCTCCTCCAGATAGCTTTTGACTACAAATACCCTGCGCTCCCGACTGCTTCGGTCAGCAGCGACCATCTTAAAGCTTTGGACCAGTTCAGCGGTGCGGGTCAGATTGCTTTGGAGCAGATGGGCATTTTCAGCGGTTTTGAGTAGATATTTTTCCAGGTCCGATTTTTTCATGGTGCGGCCCTGGAGTGCCTGGGAGATCTCCCGGGTTTTGGCCGCCAGCAACGTAGCCGCCGTCAGGCCGATGCCGATGGGGGTGTTGACTTCGTGGGCGACCCCGGCCACCAGGCGTCCCAGGGAGGCCATTTTTTCTGCCTGGATGAGCTGATCCTGACTCGCTTTGAGTGCTTCGTGGGTGGTTTGTACCTGATGGAGAGCCTTTTCCAGGTCGCTGTTTCGAGTGGACAGCTTTTTCAGGAGTTCCCGGTTTTCAACCCCCATCCGAAACATTTTCTGCATCTTTTGTACTGAGAGCAGAACCAGATCCCCCATGTTTTCATCTTTGAGCAGATAGTCGCTGGCCCCGTGGTTGATGGCTTCGATGGCCACCGACATTTCGTTGCTGGAGGTGAGCACAATCAAGGGAATGTGTGGATCGATGGCGCGAATTTTTTCGATCAACTCCAGACCACCCATGCGGGGCATGTTGATGTCGGAAATGATCAGCGCAAACTTGCCCTCTCGGGATTGAAACAGCTCCCAGGCCTCGACACCATCCTCGGCTGTTGCCACCGGGAAACCCGCATCTGAAAGAATATCCCCCACCATATCCCGAACGATCCATTGATCATCGACGATCAGAATGGGGTTTATTTCAGCTGGTGGATGGGTCTGTGGCGTTGGGTTCATGGCCTCTAATCGGCTGTAAGGGGGGAGTGGATGAGTCGTTTTCCCTTAAAAGTCCGCTCAATTGACCAGATGGCGTACGGTAGCCAGCAGGTTGGATTGGTCGAAGGTGCCTTTGACGATATAGGCGTTGGCCCCAGCGGCGATACCCCGGCGTCTGTCCGATTCCTGGGCGCGTGAGGAGACGATGACCACGGGTAGCTCTTGGGGAGTGTGGTGGCAACGCAGATGCTCGGTCAGGGAAAATCCATCCATGACAGGCATCTCCACATCGGTGACTACCAGATCGTAGGGGGCTTGGGCGATCTTTTCCAAGGCCACTCGACCATCTTCAGCCAGATCCACCTGAAAGCCGTCAGCGAGCAGAATGCCCCGTTCGATCTCCCGGGTGCTGGGGGAGTCATCTACCACCAAAATGCGTTTGCCCTGACCGGTTTTTTCCCGGGTTTGGAGGCTTTTTGAGCGGTCTGCCTCTATCGCGCCCAGGATGGTTCGCAAGCGCAGCACGTTGATGAGCCGTTGGGGCAGCAAGTCGGTTTCAATCACCCCGGAAACCCATTGATTGTCCTTGAGCAGGGGAGGGAGGGGTTTGATAACATGATCTCCTTCATCCAGGAGTTCATCGACAATCAAGCCGAAGCGTCGACCATCGTAGTCCACAATCACCACCAGCAGCTGGTCTGATTCCTTAGAGAGGGCAGGGGCCTCAAGCCCCATGAGTTGGGCCAGAGAGACCAGGGTGATCAACTGCTCCCGCACCCGAATGCCCTGGCCATCCAGCACATCCATCACCTGGGAGCGGGGCAGGCGGACCGCTTCGGAGAGGGAAAACATCGGCAGCCCAAAAACAAGATCGGCAATGCGGACCAACATGACCCGCATGGCAGCCAGGGTGGCCGGGAGGGTCATGACAAACCGGGTGCCTTTGCCGACTTGACTGGTAACCTGGATGTGGCCCTGCATCTGTATGACGATGTTTTTCCAGACCACATCCATCCCCACCCCCCGGCCAGAGAGGTCGGTGAGAATGGCGCTGGTGGAAAATCCCGGTTGAAAAATGAGGTTGAGGATCTGCTCTTCGGACCAGGTTTCCAGCTCCTCCCGGGTGACCAGATTTTTTTCCAGGGCCTTGGCTTTGACCTTTTCCAGAGGGATGCCCCGGCCATCGTCGGAAAGCTCGATCTTGACGCCCCCTTCCTCAAAAAAAGCGGCCAGATCAATGGAGCCTTTTTCCGGCTTGCCCGACTGGACTCTTTCAGCAGGAGGTTCCAGACCATGATCGATGGCGTTGCGGATCATGTGGGTCAGGGGATCGCCGATTTTTTCGATAATCTTTTTATCCATTTCGGTTTCGCCCCCCTCCACCCGCAATCGGACCGATTTGCCACACCCCTGGGCGATATCCCGAACGGTGCGGCGCAGGGGGTCGAAAAGGGTGGAGAGAGGCTGCATGCGCATCTCCAGAGCCTGGGCCTGGAGCTTGTGGGTCATGCTTTCCAGCAGGGCGGTTTTTTCCCGGAAGGTTTGAGTGAATTGTTGGATCTGCCGATGCAAATCGGTGGCGGATTCGGCCAAACTTTCCAGTGCCGTGGTGTTGTCGGCTGCCGGGTTGAGGGCGATAAAGCTGGCCTGCTCCTGATGTTGGCGGCTTTGGCGGCGGAGCTGCTTCAGTCGGGTGAGAGCATTCTTGTATCCCGTCTGATGAAATCCGATTCCCCCAGCGAGAAGGATCATATCATCAAGGCGCTGGGGGTCGATGCGGATGGAGAGGTTGGGCTGTGTGGCAGGTGTGGTGGGGGGGCTCTCTTCGGAAAGAGGTGTAGCTGCTGGTGCGATGATGGGCAAGGGTTTTGGCTCTGGGACAGGGAAGGGAGATGCCGATGGCTTGCTCCCTGCTGGGGCAGATGGTGAGGAGGAGGGGGGAGAGGAGGCCGGTGGGGATTGAGAGGCTGAGGGTAGGTTGGATGGTAAGGGGGGCGGTTCAGAGATGACCACTCCCTGGGCCGTCTGCTCCAGAAGAAGGCAGATGGGCGCTACTTCCCTGGGATGAATTTTTTCGCCCTTGGCAATCCGGTCGATCAGGGTGGTGAGGGTATCGGCTCCCTGAAAAAGTCGGTTAAAGAGGTGGTCGCTTTTATTCAGGTGGCCCTGGCGCAGGGCATCCAGAAGATCTTCCAGCTTGTGGGCCACTTGGCTGACAGCGGTAAATTTCAGGATTTTTGCCAACCCTTTGATGGAGTGGGCCGCCCGGAACACCCCATCCAGAGAGTCGTCGTTGCCACCATTTCCCTCGAGATCGAGTATTCCTTGATTGATCGCCTCCAGGTGCTCTCGGGACTCTTCGATGAAACGTACTCTGTATTTGTCCGGATTGAGTGCCATAATGGGCATCCTGCGTTGGAGGCGTGAGGGGTGGAGTGGGGCGGCTCTGTTCGATTCAAGAGTATGAAATATGTCGCATCTAGTACGTTGCAGGTAATACGAATGAGATGATACGAATCAGGGGATTCATGCCAAGCTATACGAGCCATAAATCACGAATTAAACCAAACGGTTCAAGCTATGCGATTCAAGAAATACGACATGGAAAACGCGGTGTTGGGATGGTTGAAATCAGGTCGGTCATTTTTTGGTATCTATTCTATGGGGGGAAATAAAATAATTTGGAAATGGTGTTCATTTTTATCCCATGAATCTTGGCCTCATGGGAGGCGCTTGGATAAGCTTTCAAAAAGATTGATTTATAGCATATCCTTGCTGATGATGACACTTCAAAAGTCGTAGGTGATCCATCGATGAAGAACCGTTTGGATCAGGTTGAGTTGGATTTTGGCTGAGGGGAGGGGGGTATGTCGTGGCAGGTCGAGGGGGGTAACAGTGACCGGATCCCGAAGGAGATAAACCGACGCCGCCAACGGGCCGAGATTATCGATGTGGCGGAAAAACAGCTGGGCCTGGTGGTGATGCAGCTCTCTTCAGCCCACTTTGCTTTTCCCATCGAACAGGTCGTGCAGGTTTTGCCTGTCCAACCCATCAGCCATCTCCCAGGTACGCCCAAGCATGTGGTGGGGATGATTCAGGTTCGGGGAGTGGTCGAGTCAGTGGTGGATCTGCGCCATTTTTTGGGGATGACGCCGCTAAAAAAGGTAGAGCGGGGGCAGGTGCTGCTGCTTTCAGCTCACGGGCTACGCACCGGGGTGTTGATTGATGGGATGCGGGATATCATTCATCTCCCTGTGAGCGCCATTCATCCCCCGGGGGCTGACCTGTCTGAGGCTCTTCAGGAAATTGTCGTCGGAGAGTTGTCCGGCCAGGAGGGGCCTGTACATCTGTTGAACGTGGAAATGATCCTGCAAAAAATTTCTGATTTTCAGGTCACACCAAACTTCGGATAGCACCGGTTTTTGGCTAACATTGATTTTCAGTCGGGATAAAAAAAGCGGGAGGCCATGATACCCACCCGCCTTGGTTTGCCAGTTGAAAAAAAGTGCGGCCTGGGTTGTGATTCATGATGTCCTGACTTGGCCAGTCACATCTCTTTTGCCTTTTTTCGTGATTTCCACCAAATTCTGTCGTTGCCAGCTGAAACAGTCAGGCCATCGGACATGTCGGACAGGTATTGTTTTGCATCCATATTGATAGGACTCTTCAGTATAGGACATGCCATTCCCTGAGTGGGGTGGAACAGGCTTGGGAAAGCGTTGATGCGTCGTGTGTTCAGGATGGAGTGTCAGCGGTGTAAAATGTCTGAGTTTCCTTGTTTTATAAGAGGAATAAATGTTAAGTCGGTCTTGGTCTTCCATTAAAAAACAGTGGCTGATCCAAGAGTCTGGAGATTGGATGAATCTTTGGGAAAATGAGCTGCTTTGGGGCAGAATGTCCGATACGTTTTGTTCCATGGGACACTCTGTCTTGTTGTTGATGTCAGTGGTGGGGCCTGGAAAAGGAGTCGCGTTTTGAAGGTCAAAAAGGTATCTTTGAGCTGGCGGCTGTTTCAGGGGGGCTGGGGTGTCAATGGAGTTGGAGGCTCCCTTTAAGTGGATGGCTGTTTCATCTCTTTCCCGGGGTTATGGGGTGTCTCTTCCCGGGAGGCGTTCGGGTATCGTTTTCGATAATGATTTTGGCAGAGGAGCCTTTTTTTGATGAACAGGATCGGACGATTTTCATTGGCTTTTTTTCTGCTGATGGTGCTTGTGGGAAAGCCTGGGCTCTCCCTGGGGGAAACCGCTTCGGCCCCTGAAGCCAGTTACACTTTCAAGAACAACATGCACCGGATTTTTCACGCTTACAATCACACCCGGATCAGTCTGGGGATGGAGCGCTACGATATTTCCTTGATCCAGCTGGACGACGCCTTGGCCGCCATTGAAGAACTGCCCGAGCTGATGCCTGCGCGCAATTCCGATGGGGGGCCTTTTTTTTGGAAGGAATTTTTAAAGCGCCTCCCGGTTCTTCACAGCAAGATGACCGCCTTGAAGGAGGCGATCCAGGCTAAAAACAAAGAGCAGATGGAACGCCTCCCCGGGGAGATCTTCAACCTCTGTATCCAGTGTCACTCCAACGCACGCCTGGACTATCTGTTTCGCCTGCCCCCGGGTCGGCAAATCCTCTTCCAGGATTATATGCACCGCCTTTCGGAAACTTTTATGGCTATTCAGGTCTATGAAGGGAGTGCGGAAGGGGTGGAAAAGGAACGGCAGCAGCTGGCCCTGGCTGGTTATTATCTCGACCTGCTGCAAACCACGCTACCTGGAGCCGGTCCTTCCGGTATCATTCTGGATCCCCTGAAGAGCCAGAAGCAGTTGGCAGGGCTGCGGAGTCTCACCGTATCCATGGAGGCGGAGTTGGATCAGGGGAAGAGGCTTGATGCGGAGCGTTTAAGGCAGGGAATCAATGGTTTTTGTGTGGCCTGTCACGGTCCTGAACGTTTGCCTTGATATCTGATCTGTCTGCTGGTTACTGTCCCTCATTAGTGCTTGTTTAATCTTTCGTTTCAAGTTTTGAAGAGGAAAAGATGCGTAAAAGTTTTTCCCCACTCTTTCTGGTCATTCTCGCTCTCGCCACACTCACCCTGGGTGCCTGCTCCGATCCCATCGGCAGTCCCGGTTGGTGCGAAAATATGAAAGGCAAAAGCCAGGGAGAGATGTCTGCCAATGATATCAAGCATTTTGATCAGCACTGCTACTAACGCAAACAGATTTATCCAATCCCCGCTTTTTTCAGTGACCGTCCCTCGCTGCCTGTTTGAACTCGGCAGTGAGTGAGTGGCCTGTGACCTGCTGCCCAGCCCCGGATCTTCGTGCTTTGCGGGAGGGTAGAGAATAGCCGTACACTTTCCTGGACACACCCTTTTCGGGAAAGTGGTTTTCTGCGCTGAAAAATCCATATATTCAAGATAAATCAATATCTTCAGGCAAACATAACCCTCATTTCAGATGAGGGTTTTCTGTTGTTTTTCTTTCGTCTCCTTGTTCCTTTCCCCTGTTTCCAGTGTTTTTCGTGGCGAACCGACGTTTTGACGCTCAAATGGTTCTCTTCGGCCCTGAACAAATCAAAATGTGTCATTCTCAATGGCAGCGCCAATAATAGCCTTTTAAAAGGGTGATGCCACTATATTTGAATTCACATTTTTGTTTGGATGGGGCATTCTGTTCAAGAAAAGGGCAGCCTCCCAGGGACCGTTTTTTGGATAACTCGCTTTGCCGGGGAATAAAGGGCCTATAGGTTTTTTCAGGTATGTGATGGCATCAATAGTGCTTCTTTCCTAAGGAGTGAACTTACACCGAAGAGTGATCCCACGTTTGCGTCAAACATTCGATCCTACCGGGGGTGGATTGGATGGTGTTGTTTCGTCCTATTTCCAATGGAGACGAGCTATGGCCATGTGGTTGAAAGAAAGCCTCGGTTTTTTCCTGTGGGGCAGGATTTTTCCAGGAACGGATCTCACCAGGGGAAAAAAGCTTCAGCCTGAGAACAGGCATCGCGGTGCCGGTTTTACCCTGGTTGAGCTGACCATGGTGATCGTTTTGCTGGGCATCCTGAGCACCCATGCCGTCCCCAAATTTGTGGATCTTCGGGATGAAGCCGAACGGGCGGCACTGTTGGGAGTGGCTGGGGGGCTGGGTTCCGGCAGCTATATCAACCTGGTGGCCTGTATTGTTGGCAATCAGGCCTGTGTTCGGGTGAGTGACTGTGTGGATGCCGAGCAGCTCCTGGAGTTGGAGATGCCAAAAAATTATAGCGTAAGCCCCCAACCGGTGGGGTTTCGAGAGGTGGTGAAGTGCACTTTGAACTACACCCCCAGTGGCAAAACGGAGGTGTTTTATGTGAGTGGTACCTGAAGTGCTTCAGCCGGGAGGGATGTTTTCCTGAAGGGACAGATTTTTCCGGCATCGTTGTTCGGCCTCTTCCCAGCGACTCTTTGGCTGGAACCATTCAAGCCAATCATGACCGATAGCTGTTGTATGCATTTGAGTATTGTTGTAGCTGTTCTCTTTTTCCAGTCATGAACAGGCCTCCTTGCTTTGCCGGTCATGCCACCCGTTTAACCTCGTAACTTGAAGTGCCAGCCAACCTCTTTTGCATCAGACATGGGCAGATCGCCCTCTATTCCTGACCTGTCTGCTCCCTGTAGCTGTATTGTATATAGTTGGGGGCGAGTTATCGTAAAGAGAAGACATCGGCCTAATGACGAGGATATATTGTCAGGCGAAGATCTTATGATATCCGCAACATGCCGGAGCTCCACCATGTCGGCTGATTCCACCCTCCACGAAATAGCCAAAGAGGCCTTTCCCTACCGATGGGTCGTTCGTTCCGTGGTGTCATTCATCGTTGTTCTGGCGCTGTTTTGTCTCATTTTGGCCGCTCTTTCCTGGCGTATTTCCATCCGTTATGCCCCCCTGGTAGAAGCAAACACCGAGCTGAAACAGGAGTTGACTCTCTTTCATCTGTGGTTTGAGGAAATTTTGCTCAACGATCCCTCCCTGGCCAGGGAGGTGATCTGGATACATCTGGAGAACGCCAAATCCCATGCCCGGACCATGTTGGATGGGGGTGTCATCAGGGAACGAACCGTTCTTTCCCTGAAAAAACCGCGCCTCCGTCAATCCATCCGACATCTTCTCTCCCGTGTGGAGGTATTGGAAGCCCGAGCCCGGGATCGTTTTGACAGCGGTTTTGAAAACTGGGCCGGTTCCGATGCAGGCCAGGCTTTTGATGGGATTTTTAACGCTGTTTTGAAGGATGTTGATCAGCTTGGGAGCGTTCTCCAAGGTGACTTGAATCAACATCTGGGGCAGGTGCGTTATCTGAGCTTGGGTATGGGTGGATTGATCCTGCTTTTTGGCGGCCTGGCTCTGCTGCTTTTCCATCGCTACCAAAAACGCCTGACCCGGGAGATGGCCCGGCTCAATGCCATCATGATGTCCACGGGTGAGGGTGTTTTTGGGCTGGACCTGGAAGGGCGCTGCATCTTCGTCAATCCCGTTTGTCTCAAGATGATGGGCTATTCCAATCCCAAAGAGCTTTTGGGGCGAGAGATTCATGCTGTGATTCACACCCCTGGCAGGGAGTCCCAGAGGGCCTCTTCAGGGTTAAACCAAAGCGGGAAAGATGCGAACTGCCCCTTGTGTGCTTCGTTTCTCAAGGGGGAGGTGGTGCATGTGGCGGATGATCTCTTCCAGAGAGCTGACGGCACCCTTTTTTCCGCTGAATATCGCTCCCATCCCATCCTGCAGGAGGGGGAAATCAGCGGGGCGGTGGTGACGTTTGCTGATATTTCCAAACGCAAACAGGCCGAAGCGGAAATGCGCCTTCAGGATGCCGCCCTCAAGGCTGCTGCCAATACGGTGGTCATCACCGATCCAGAGGGACAAATCCAATGGGTCAACCCGGCCTTTACGGTCAATTCCGGTTTTTCCCCGGAAGAGGCTTTGGGTCAAAACCCCAAAGTATTGAAATCTGGAAAGCACGATGCTGATTTTTATGCACGGCTCTGGAACACCATCAAGGGAGGAGAGGTCTGGCAGGGTGTTTTTGCCAACAGACACAAGGATGGTCATCTCTATCATGAAGACGCCACCATCACCCCGGTTCGCAATGAAGAGGGTCAAATCAGTGCCTTCATTGCGGTCAAACAGAATATTTCCGAGCGTGTGGCAGACCAGGCCGCCCGACACAAGAGTGAAGCGCTGCTGCGAGCGACCATCGATTCCACCAAGGATGGCATCCTGGTTGTGGATGATCAGGGGCAGGTGATGACCACCAATCCCCGGTTTAAGGAGATGTGGCAGATACCCGATACCCTCTTCGAAACCCGGGATGATAAACAGCTGCTGGCCTATGTCCTTGGTCAGCTTCAAGAACCGGAGGTTTTTCTCAACAAGGTCCAGCAGCTTTACCGATCCCGGGAGAGTGATTCTGGTATTCTCCATTTTAAAGATGGTCGGGTGTTCGAACGCTATTCCCAGCCGCTGATTGTAGAAGATCATCTGTCGGGTCGGATCTGGAGTTTTTCTGATATTACCAGCCGTACCCGGGCGGAGAAGGGGATTCGCCAGGCCCATGAGCGCCTTCAGCACAGTGAAAGCCAGATGCGGGATATCCTCAACAACGCCCCCATGGTGGTCTTTTTGAAGGATCTTGATGGGCGGTTTCTGTTCGTCAATCCCCGCCACGAAAAACTATTTGGCGTATCCAGCGCCCGGTTGCAGGGGAAAAGTGATTTTGATGTGTTCCCAAAGGAAGTGGCGGAAAAATTCAGAAAAAACGATCAGGCCGTGCTGGCGGCGGATCAGCCGATGGAGATGGAGGAGCGGGTTTCGATGGGGGATGGGGAGCAGGTTTATGTTTCCTTGAAATTTCCTCTCAAGGATAGTGCCGGTACGCCCTATGGGGTGTGCGGCATGGCCATTGATATCACCGAGCGCAAAAAAGCCCAGCAGGATTTGGCCGAAAAAACCGCCTTTATCGATAACATTTTGCACTCTTCCCCGGATCTGGCCATTGCCGCCACCGATATGGATTTTCGAATTCGTTACTATAACCCCGTGGCAGAAAAAATATTCGGCTACACGGCTCATGAGGCCATCGGTCAGACGGTCCAGGAGATCCACACCCGGGAAAAGGTCGACCATGCCCGCTTCGACCGCGCCGTGGAAATCGTTCGCCAGGAGGGTCACTATCGCTATTCGGTGACCGACGAAAAGGCAGGCCGGCAGCGGGTGGTGGAATCCCAGGTGACCGGCATTAAAGACCGCTCGGGTAACCTGACCGGCTTTGTGCTCATGTCCCGGGATGTGACCCAACAGCGGAAACTACAGGAAGATCTCATTCGCTCCAAAGAGGAAGCCGAGACCGCCAACCGGGCCAAAACCCTCTTTTTGGCTCATATGAGTCATGAAATTCGCACCCCCCTCAACGCCATTCTCGGTATGGGGGATCTCCTGGAGGAGACCGAAACCACTCAGGAACAGCGCCAATTTTTGGAGACATCCAGGCGGGCAAGCGGCACCTTGTTGGCCTTGGTCAACGATATTTTGGACCTCTCCAAAATCGAGGCTCAGCAACTGGACCTGGTGTTGACCGAATTTGAGCTGGAAAGGCTCGTGCAGGGCACTCTGGATATCCAAAAAGGGCCTGCCCGGGATAAGGAAATCGATCTGGTTTTGGAGATGGACCCGAAAACTCCCCAAGCCGTCCGTGGCGACCGGGATCGTCTGCGTCAGGTGTTTTTGAATCTATTGAACAATGCCATCAAATTTACCTCCATAGGCCAGGTGATCTTTCGGGTCGAGGCAGGGGAGGCGGATTGGATCCATTTTTCGGTGCGGGATTCCGGTATCGGTATTCCCCCGGACCGCCTGGAATCCATCTTTAACCCTTTTGTCCAGGCCGATGCCAGCACTACCCGACAGTTTGGAGGGACGGGGTTGGGGCTTACCATCTGCCAACGACTTCTCCAGGCCATGGGAGGGGATATCCGGGTGGAGAGCACTGTGGGGGTGGGAAGCACCTTTTTTGTCTCCGTCCCCCTGCCCAAGGTAGATCTCAGGGTCGAGGAATCGCCGGAGGTTTCCGAAGTAAAGGGGAGGGGAGGGAATCCCAGCCTGACGGTCAAAGAAGGTTTGAAGATTTTGTTGGTGGATGATTCCGAGGACAATCTATTTCTGATCCAGGCCTTCCTCAAAAAAACCCCCCACAAAATTGTGACCGCCATGGATGGGCTTCAGGCTCTGAAAAAATTCAAGAGCCATGATTTTGATCTGGTCTTGATGGATATGCTCATGCCGGTGCTGGATGGCTATGAGGCGACCCGCCGGATTCGGGGTTGGGAAAAGCAGGAGGGGCGGCTCCCGGTGACCATCATGGCCCTGACCGCCCAGGCCTTAAAGGAAGATCTTGATCGAACCCTCACCTCCGGCTGTGATGGTCATCTGACCAAACCCATTAAAAAACTTCGCCTGATCCAGGAACTGGAGCGAATTGCCGAAGAGATCGAGCGTTCCTCTTAGCTTGATTGTACAGACTGTGTGGATGCCTCTCCTGGATCTCCTGGAACCTCTGTTTTCTGTGGACATTATGGTGTGGGCGTGTGGCTGTCCTGAAGGATTATTTGCATCAACTCATCCCAGGGTGGGGCCAATAACCAGGCATTTACCCCCAGGGAGATAAAAAAGAGCACCAGGAGCAGGATCCCGAAAAACCGTACGGTTCCCCCCATACGCCAAGCTTTCTGGGAGAGAAGCTCGGAAAAGTCCATCATCTCCTGTCTGAGTGAAACATTTTCCAACGCCAGTTGCAGGTGCAGGGCAACCCGCTCCACCAGTAGTCGATCCTCTTCGGTAAAATATTGGTCGTTGTTTTTGTTGAGTACCTGAATGACGCCGGTGACACTGTTATCCAACACGCTTTTGATCGGCACGATGAGGGCGTTGTGGATGGTTTTTCCCGGTTTGTCTCCCTCTCCTGGAGCGGTCTGGAGATCTTGGTTTTCCATCACCAGATATTCCCCATTGATGATGACATCCAGGACTTTTTCCCTGAGACCTGTGGTGTGCAGCTCTTCTTCGGTAAAATCAGTGGAAGCCAGCAGCCAGACATCCTCTTGCTCCCGATCAGTGATGCAGATATTGCAAAACTCTACCCCCATGGCATCGGGGAGCATCTTTAAAAAGAGTTGCATCAAATCGGTGTTGCCCCGAAAGCTCCAAGCCCGGGTGAGAATTCGCTGACGCAGCTTGAGCTGGTCGTGAACCTGGTAAAGTTCTTTTTCGAGGTTGCCCCGAGCCCGCATCATGCCCACGGAATCCAGAGCACCGGATTCGTCGCGGATGCGTTTGGGGGGGCCTTCCCCCTCATCCCGGACATAGACGTTCATGCCGCTCTGATGGAAAAAGAGCGCGAGGGTACAGAAAAAATTGTACTCCTCCACCACATCCTCAAGTTTCAGTTCCTTGTCCACATGGTGAGTCCCCTTTTTTGCCCGCTCCTGGCGGCGTTCAAAGAGGACTTCAGGTGGGGGCAAAACAAATTCGAAGACCAGCTTGCGGCGGAAGTTGCCAGATATCAGGTTGCCCTTGGGCGGCGGCAGGGGAATGCGGAAGAGGTCCAGCTCCAGATAGTTGGTGTCATCCAGGGTTTTGGCTTCGTAGACCGGTACAGCCTTGTCAAATCCTACGAAAGGCAGCCCCAGATGGAGTTCCCTGGGGCGATGGGCCATGGCTGGGGAGCGCCACCAGTCGTGGCTGGAAACATCCAGATAGCCCTCTTCAGGCCATCCCCCCAATTTATTCAGGATGGTGGTTTTTCCCGATCCAGGCGGACCTGTGATGATCAGGTTGCTGATATCCACATCCAATGGCAGCTGTACACCGCGCTCGGTTTTGAGATTGGGAAATGGATCCAGTAGCAGTTTTTCCATGATCCGCTCTTCTATATAAGTGGCTAAGCCGTTGATTAAATAGGGTGACGGGTCGCCTCCACTACCAGCAGTGTCGGTTGGAGGGTGAAATCGGATCCGTCCAATAACATTAGAATATTCTAAAGTATACCTATCCACCTGGGTGTTTTGAAGGCATGAAGATCAATTGGTTCCCTGGAAAGGGCTGAAATTTGTAACGTTTTTCAACAAATGAAAGGTTGGCTCCCTCTGCGCATGGCATACAAAATGCATATTAATTTTCCGTATGCTGCGGTCAATTTTCTCAATGGAGGATTGATTTTCAGGGGTGAAAAAAATATGCGGTATTTTCATAAAGTTTCCTTGTTTTTCAATGTGTTTTTCTTTCAAAAACAGCGCAATTTTCCAGGCAGGGAGGCCGATTGCGCCAGCCATTTTTTGCCTGCCCATCAGCCCCAGCGATCTGTCGGTTTTTCACCCCAGAAGCGTTATTTTTCTTTTATCTCTGCAAGGGATTTTGCGGATGAGAGTACGTCAAATTTTTTTCCCATCATGAGAGAGTCGGGGGATTTGGTGGAGGAAAAGGGTGATTTTTTCCAGGTCGTTCCTCGTCAGGAGAACTGCGTCTCTTTCCGGGGGGCGCTGGCGACCATTTTGATTTTGGTCAGCCTGCGTTTGGCAGAGCTGGCCGGTATTTTTTAACCGGTGAATTTCCCAATCCTTCCTGATAGGTTCCAGGTTTGGCATAACCGATCCATTGATCGATAAAAATGGGTGGCAATTCAGGGGGAGACGCCCGCGACCATAACTGTGAACCCGCTGTCGAGAGGTTTGTCTTGTTGGAATAAGCCCCCTTTGGCTGTGTTGATGATGCCAAAGGTCGGATAAGTTCCGGCTCAACCTTCCCAGCAAATGGAACGGAGTAGGATGGGTGGTCCCCTATCTAAGTGAAAAAAAGTGGTTTTTCCTGGCGATGATCGGCGGGGCGGTGCTCCTGTATCTGCCCCTGCCCGAGGGGTTGACCATGGATGGTCGTACGGTCCTCACCATGACCCTCGTCGCCACGGTGCTGTTTATCACCGAACCGGTTCCCCTGCCCACCGTCGCGCTACTCATTGTGGTGGGGCAGGTTTTGTTGCTGGGGGTCAACTCTTCCGAGGTGGCCCGGAGCCTGATGAACGATTCCGTTCTTTTCATCATGGGCTCCCTCATGTTGGCCGTCGCAGTGGTCAAGCAAAAGCTCGATAAACGCTTGGCCCTTTTGATTATTGCCCTCACTGGAACCCGAACTTCACGCATCGCCTTTGGGGTGACCGCCGTGTCGGGTCTTTTGGCCTCCTTCATCGGTGAGCACACCGTGGCCGCCATGATGCTGCCGGTGGGAATCACCCTGATTCGTTTGACCTCCGACGATCCCAAAAAGGTCCGAAATCTGGCGGCAGTATTGCTTTTTTCCATCGCCTATGGCTGTTCTGTAGCGGGCCTTGGAACTCCTTCCGGGGGAGCCAGAAACGCCATCATGATTGGCTATTGGAAGCAGTTTAATGGCATCGAGATGACCTATACCGGCTGGATGACTTTTGCCTATCCGATGTTTTTGATGTTGTTGCCTTTTGTGACCATGGTGCTGTTTTTTACCTTCAAGCCGGAATTTGCCGATCTCACGCCAGCGGTCACCAAGCTCCGCAAGCAGGTGGCGGGGCAAGGGCCTCTGAAGGCTCGGGACTGGGTCTCGATTGGGCTGTTTGTGTTGATCCTGATTGGTTGGGTCACCCTTTCCAGCACGGTAGGCATGGGGGTGGTTGCGCTCCTGGGGGCAGCGGCTTTTTTGGTGGCGGGCCTGGTGGTGTGGGACGACCTGAACGGTGGCGTGAACTGGGGAGTGGTGCTTCTCTATGCCGCAGCCATCTCTCTGGGGCTGCGCATGCAGGAGACGGGGGCGGCCCAGTGGGTGGCGGAAAACTTTATGGCACTCCTCGTTCCCCTGGGAGCCAATGAGGGGATGGGGCTCTGGCTGTCGGTTTCGGTGCTGACAGGGACTGTGACCAACGTCATGTCCAACGGTGCCGCTGTGGCGGTTTTGGGGCCGATTGTGTTGCCTATGGCCGAAATCGCCAATGAAAGCCCCCTGGTGATCGGCTTTATCACCTCCATCTCTTCAGCATTCGCCTATCTGACGGTCGTGGGCACCCCAGCTTCCACCATCGTCTATGCTTCCGGTTATCTCAAGACCACCGACTTTTTGAAAGTTGGCTGGAAGATGGCCGTCATCTCCATCACCATCATGATGCTCCTGTCCGCTTTTTATTGGCCCCTTCTCAGTGTGTGAGTGGCAAAATGACGATTGATTCCAAGGATACCCATGACCGTTTTCGGATTTTAGTCTGTATCGATGGCTCCGAAGAGTCCTATCGAGGGTTGCGCTATGCGGCGAAGCTCGGTCAAGGCATGGATTCGGACATCTCCCTGCTTTACGTTCGCATGGAAGATCAGGGAATGAAATCCGAGGGGTTGCAAGTGCGTGTGGCCCGGGAAAACATGCTCGAATGGGGGCTCGACCTGCCGGAAGTGGGCTATCTGGAAAAGGGCCGGGAGATGCTCTTGGAAATGGGGAATATGACCCCGGATTGGGAGATGAGCTATCCCCAGCGGGATGTTCGGGGGGATCCTTCAGGGGATCACATGGTGGAATATAGCGGTGAGACCGGTAAGCGGATTCGCCTGCGCCTCAAGGTTTCCGCCTCCATCGAAACCGGCATTCTCGACCAGCAGGAGGAGGGAAATCACGATCTG
Source organism: Magnetococcales bacterium (assembly GCA_015232395.1). Classification (NCBI taxonomy): domain Bacteria; kingdom Pseudomonadati; phylum Pseudomonadota; class Magnetococcia; order Magnetococcales; species Magnetococcales bacterium. The sequence continues at coordinate 44,943 of JADFZT010000009.1, forward strand.
ATTATTTTGGGTGCCTCGGGACGGCGTCGTAAAATGAAGCAAAAAATGGATCGGATCCTGGGGGTGGCGCCAGTTGCCCTCAAGGTGGCCGCCCACGCCCCCTGTTCGGTGATCATCGCCCGACAGCTGGAGGTGGGATATGGTCATCTGATCTGTGTGGATCGTTCGAAACGTTCATTGGAAATGGCCAGAAAGGATGCTGAACTGGCCTATCGTTGTGGCTGTCCGGTCTCCCTGCTATCAGTAGCGACCTCCGAGGAAGAGCTTAAAGATGCTGAAGAGGCCCTGGCCGACTGCAACGAAGCCCTTTCCGAAATGAAAATTCCGGTAGAGGATAGTTTTGTCCGCGTGGGGGATCCGGTTCACGAAATCATCGAAGCGGGCAAAGACTATTCCCTGGTGGTGATGTCTGATACCGACAAGTCGGGGATGCGCCGCTTTTTTATCGGTGGGGTCTCCTTCAACGTCCTGGAGCATGCCGAAACCTCGGTATTGATCGTTCGTTGAAGATGGCTTGGTTGTATATTCATGGTTGAACTCCTGCGGACCAATAACCCTGTGGAGTTGGGGTGGGCGCAGATGATATTGGAAAGTGCTGGAATTGCGGCTCAGGTTTTTGATCTCAATATTAATTTTTTGGAGGGCAATATCGGTGCCTTCCCCCGGCGCCTGATGGTGTCGGAGGGGGAGCGGTTCCGGGCTGAGGCGGTTTTGCGGGAGGCCAGGGAGAGCTTGGATGGGATCGAAGGGGAGGGGGTCTGATTTTCAGTGTTGTTGATAACCGGTCGGCCTGGGGGCGCTTTTCGGACGAGGGGACAATTCAATGGATGTGGGTATGGCTGGCTTTTTTGGTCTCTCGCTTTCCATGCTGATGGGCAGAGGTAGAGAGGTGCGGGTAAGTCTGCTTGGAGCAGTGGCTGCAATCCTGTTTACGGCTTCTGTGGGATGGGCTGAACCAACGCTTGATTCGCGGTTGGCGACTGTTCTTCATCAGGCGGGAGTTGAAGGATGCATTGTGGTGGTTCAACCTCGCCAGGAGCGCACTCTGGTTTCCAATCTGTCCGATTGCCAGGAGCGGTTGATACCGGCCTCCACATTCAAAATGGCCAATGCTTTGATCGCACTGGAAACCGGGGTAGTTGAGGAAGAGGAGGTTTTTCCTTGGGATGGTGCCTCCTACTCTTTCAGTGTGTGGGAGCAGGATATGACTCTTCGTCAGGCCATGGCTGTTTCTGCGGTCCCTGTTTTCCAGCAGATTGCCCGCAGGATTGGCCTGAAGCGTATGGCGGAGTGGGTCACCAGGCTCGGTTATGGCAACAGAGACATAGGCGACGTCGTGGATCGATTCTGGTTGGATGGCCCTTTGGCCATTTCTCCGTTGGAACAGGCTACATTTATGGCGTTACTGGCCAATGGGCAGCTTCCAGTGGCGAAATCTTCCATGACTGCACTCAGGCGCATTATCCCCCGGGAGAGGATGGAGGAGGGATGGAGTCTCTTTGGTAAAACCGGCTGGGCAGTGGCTGAATCACTCCATATCGGCTGGTATGTTGGCTGGGTAGAACGCCAGGATGAAATCGTCCCCTTCGCGGTCAAAATCCCCATGCCTTCGCTGGATTGGGCTCCCTTACGCATATCCCTGGCCAAGGCTGCGTTACACTCCCTTGGTGTGGTTCCCCCTAAACAATAACTTGGCTGGAACAGTGTGAGAGGTTCGTATAGTCTGGATTTTATTGTCTTTTTTTTTCATTTCCCCCCTCAATTCAGGCCAAGCCAAAGATAACTCATGGATGTTGCTGAGTTAGTGTTTATAAACCTGGATCCAGCGTCAGAGGCAATCAATGGGCCACTCCCCAGTATCCATTAACCATTAGGGTTATAGGGGCTTCAGGTTTGAAAAGTCCGCCTCGAAGAGGCGTTTTCATAAGGTAGAATATCCCTGAGAAAAAGAGGTGGGGTAGATCGATGGTTGGAGCTGAAATTTTTGGGCTCTCCCTTGGCCTGCTGATTTTTTTCGCTGTTTTTTATGCCCTGGGTCGCCTGGGGTATGGGCTCCTGCGCTTAATCTATTTTCGCTTGTTCAAAGGGGGTCGGCCCCCACCGGGAAAACCCCGCCCTCGCCTCCGGCTGTTTTTTAGATGGACCGGGGCCATTGTGCTTCTGCTTTTTGTGGTGGGCATGGTCCTCATCATTCGGGGCCGGGAGACCTCTACCCGGTTTGTCCGGGAAACAGCTCCCCTCATCCAGGCAGAGTGCCAATCCAAGGCCCTCTGTCCTGAAATTCCCACTGGTTTCACCGCTGCTGGCCGGGGTTGTCAAGAGGGTGGGGGGTGTACAGCCCGGGCTGAATCTGATTTGACCCCTCACCACCGGGTGTTCTATCACAGCGCCCCGGATCGCTCCGCCTTTGTTCTCTATATCCGTTATGATATTGATTGTGGGGTCAAAATCAGCGGTGGAGTGGAGATGGCGCTTGAGGAGCAGGCCATCTGCGACCAACCGGTGATTCCCCCTGAGTGGCGAAAATTTGAGCCACATCCCTTACCTGCCACACCTTTGCCCGACCTGCCCACTCCTCCCAACCTCAACCTACCGGTAACCACCGGTTTGGTGGCGGGACTGCACCTGCCGCACTGACCAAAACCTGCCTTCATTCACCACCACCACTACCAGCCTGGGGCAGGAAGATTCCCCTGGAACGCTGCTGGGAAAGCTTTGGCCTGACTTTGGTCGATGTTTTTGTCTCTCAACCCGACAAGTTTTCGAAAAGGTTTCCATGTTTAGTGGATTTTGACTCCTGTATTAATAAAACATGCGGTTTTTCAGTATAGAATGGCTTTGGATGAACGAAACCAAGCTCTTGAAGAAGGTTGTATAAAATAAAACAAAGGATAAGATATCGCCAGTTTTTTTTGACTTCATTGCAAACCCATCCTGAGTTTGGAGTGGTTATTGGAAGAGAATCGAAAAACGCTTTTCAAGTTTCGGTTAAAGTGTTAGCTTTATTGATAAATTAACTTTGATTCACGAGACCGCTTCTTTGGAGAACCCATGTCAATCATCAAAATGACGGCCCAGATCATGGAAGCTTATGTCAGCAATAATGATCTGGCTCCCAGCGAAATCCCGGAATTGATGAAAAATATCCATCGGAGTTTATCCACCCTTGGTCATGGATCTGCTCTGGATGATTTGCAGCCTGCTTCCACCCCCTCTGTCAGTGATGCCGATCCGCTTCCCGTAACGCCGAAATCCCGGCGGAACAAACCACTGAAAGAGGCCCCGGCCGTCTCCCTCGACCAAGCGGTCGGCGATGAATTTGTCATCTGCCTGATTTGCGGAAAATCTCTTTCCACTCTGAAAGGACATCTAACCCGAACCCACAAAATGGATGTAAAGGCCTACCAGGAAAAATTTGATCTTCCCAAAGGTTTTCCTTTGGTTTCCAAAAATTATTCCGCAAAACGCAGAGAGTTGGCCATTCAATCCGGTCTGGGTGAAAAATTACGTGCTGGACGTCGCAAAAAGCAGAACTAGAACAACCCTTAAAACCATTTTTTTTTCGGGCTGGCAGCCATCATCGGCCATTGCATCCGTAGCTGGTGAGACTGAGCCCCCAAATTATTTTCTCATCATCCATCCAATTAGGGATTGAAAGGGTTCTTGCCGGACGCTCATTGGTTTGCCAAGCGTCACGATTTGTCGGTGGGACCGTGTTAGAAGGAGTACCCCCATGAAAACCACTTTTGCCCAACGAATTCGTATGGCCAGAAAACATGGTGGTTTCAAACAGGCTGGTTTGGCCAATCAGGTCGGTGTGAGCCAGACGGCCATTCACAAGCTGGAAAATGGTTTTTCCCGTTCATCACGCTTTACGGTACCCATCGCGCTCTCTTGTGGCGTGGATCCGGTCTGGCTGGAAACTGGCGATGGAATGATGGTTCCAGGCCGGTCGGGTAGTACATCTGTCAGGAGAAAGCCAGCCTCTCCATCACCCTGCTCCGATCTGGAGCGTATTTCCATCTCCCCTCCCAAACCCATCAACCCGCCCCCTTCTGAACTGGAAGAGGCTATGGCCAGAGCCATGTTTGAGGCGACCCCATTTGGCTCTTCGGCCTCTTGGGAGCAGTTTTCCATCGATTCCAAAAACAACCGTATCCTGGAAGTGCGTGCAGCTATTCGGATCTTTCGACAAGCCGGTTGGAGACCGCCGGAATAGGCTGGATTGCCTGGGGCTTGGACCGGCAAAGCGGGATTTTCGTGTTCGGTAAGCTCTGGGAATATTTCGTGGCAGAGCCTGCCAGGTTCCTGCCAAGGGGTGCCCCAGACCTCATTGCAAATCAAACATCGGATCCCGAAATGGTGCCAGCTTTTGTCGTGTGCGGGGCTGGTGCGATTGTTGGTTCTGGGTGTTGGGTGGATTTTTTCAGATAGAGCCTCCCAGGCTATTCCTTAAAACGCATCTTTTTTCTGGAACTCGGTGATGCGGGCAGCTGTTTTGTTTGATGTTACATCAGCAAAACCTACCCAAATCACCGAGCAACCGGTCCCTTTTAGCCTCGCCTTGTCTATAAATGAAATATTACAATTGTAAACTGAAAGTTACGGCCAGCAGGAATGGATTGTTTTACTCACCGTCTTCTGGTATGAGAGAATATGAGTGTGGCATTTTTGGGGGAGCTGGAGGCACGATTAGATTGATTGTACCATCCATTTGTCTGGTTGATTCTATCACCCTTTTGTTCTCTGGATAGGTTCACCATGTTCAATGGAGTCATGCTCTCACCCATCCGTAAGCGTTTGATGTATGGCTTTATTTGTCTTCCTCTGTTGGTATTGTGTGTCACTTTTTTGCGCAGTTTATGAAACTGGCAACACCTTGAAGCCTGCTGCAATATGTCGATTTTGGCCTTTAGGATGCGGCTGGTGTTTTTTTATAATCGCTGCATATTCAGATAGATGTGAGGCTTGCAGAAAACTTGTGTAACGCTGTATCAAGACCAAAATGGTATGGCAACAGGCTCCTTGGGTCTGGATTGCATTGGTATCCTTGATGGAATTTTTGAAATGATGGGGAAGTGTGGCGACGGGAATTTTTTTTTAAGCTTGTCCATCCATTGAGCGCAGGTGGCACTCTTTCCAATGAAGGCATTGTGGATGATTATGGGCCGCTCCCATAAAGGAATTTAAATGATGGTGTTTTTTGCGCCCAGAATGTTTTTTAACCGAAACGGTGCCCTGTTTGCAGCGATTTGTCTGGGCGGTCTGCTCGTCACTTCCACTGTTTGGGCAGGAACGGGGGATGGCATCGCCCTGGATGGTTCCATAGGTGCTGAGGCTGGCGGCTCTCTTACCCCGGTGGCAGGAAATTATGCCATCACCTCGGATATGGGGGAGCAGGCTGGGGGAAATCTTTTTCACAGCTTCAGTGATTTCAACTTGGAAACCAATGAGTCCGCCACTTTCAGTGGCCCGGATTCAGTCACCAACATTATCAGCCGGGTGACCGGTGGCAACGACTCCTGGATCGATGGGGAAATTGTTTCCGAAATCGATGGGGCCGGATTTTATCTCCTCAATCCGAATGGTATCGTTTTTGGTGAAAATGCTTCCTTGAACCTGGGAGGGGCGTTTTATGCCAGCAGTGCCGACACGCTGCATTTGGGTGAGAGTGACCGGCTTTATGTGGATTTGGGAGAGGCGAGTCGGCTCTCCAGTGCTGCGCCCGTTGCCTTCGGTTTTTTGGATAACCCGGGAAATATTACCATTCAAGGAAGCTCTCTTTCAGCCGTCGAGGGGGAAACCCTGGCCTTTGTGGGAGGGGATTTTACCATGACCGACGGCAGGTTATCCGCTTCCGGCAGTGGCCGTGTCGAGATTATAACGGTCGCCTCTGAAGCGGAAGTGACCATTGGAGCCGGGACACTGGATGTCGGCGGGGAGGTGAGTGGTGGAAATATTCAACTGGAAGATGGGGCTGATATCATTTCCACCAACGGGGCGGGGGTGACGCTGATGGCCCAGGGCGAAATCCAGATTGTCGATTCCCTGATTAACAGCTATACCACCTCGGCTGACAATGGGGGGAGTGTGCTGTTGAGTGCCGGGGGATCCATCGACATCAGCAAGGTGGATCGTTCTGTTAGCGGCATCAACACCACCACCTACAATACCGGGAGTGCTGGTTCAGTTACGCTGACCACCGTTTCTGGCGCCATCACCCTGGAGGGTGGGAGTTTGGAGAGCGCTTCGAGGTATGCCATGGCTACCGATGTGGCGTTGGGGGATGCCGGGAGCATCCTCCTCACCTCTGCCCAGTCCATTGTTCTTTCCTCCACCGCCTCTATCACCAGTTCCATTCTCGATAGCTCTGGCAAGGGGGGCGAAATTTCCCTCACCGCTGGTGATGACCTGATCTTGACGGGGTTTTCTTTTCTTCGCAGCGATACCCACGATTCTGGTGATGCCGGTCGGATTCAGTTGCAGGTGGGGGGGGACTTCAGTCTGATCGATTCCTACCTCACCAGCGATACCACCGGCTCCGGCCAGGGGGGAGAGATTGGGGTGACTGCAGCCGGGGAGATGCGGCTGGATGCGACCGGCTCCATCACCTCCTCCACTTCGGGGAGTGGACCCGGTGGGAGCATTGATCTGGTGGCGGCCACTTTCATTCTGACAGGGGGGGGAGATATCCACGCTGAAAGCTCCGGAACCCAGAGTGACAGTGGTGATGCCGGAGAGATTCGGATTGAGGCTGACCGTATTCAGATTTTTGCCTCAGCCACGATCATTGCTGAAGCCAAAATAGCTGATGGGGGCAACATTACCCTGATCGCCGAGGAGCTGGTACAGCTGGCTGACAGCCAGATCACCACTTCGGTTGAGAGCGGTGTGGGTAACGGGGGCAATATCACCATCGATCCCACCTTCGTCATCCTTGATAACAGCAGCATCAATGCCAATGCCCACGGCGGGGATGGGGGAGCCATCGATATCACCACCCAACACCTCATCACCGATCCCAACTCCTCCATCACCGCCTCATCAGAGTTCGGCTTGCAGGGAACAGTCACCATCAATACCCCCCGGGACGATGCCGACAGCCAGGCCCTCTCCTTGTCCTCCTCCTTTCAGAAGGTGGCTAAAATGCTCAAGGAGCGTTGTTCCGTCAGTCGGCAGCAAAAAGGCAGCTCTCTGGTGCGGGTGGGGAAGGGGGGGATGGCGTCGGGAATGAGTGGCTTTCAAACCGCCCAGCTATTGGATTTGAATCCAGTCGTGAAGCGAGTGAGTTCATTCCAGGCAGGGGAGTCGTGGGATGGCAGCAGCCAAAAGCAGCGTGTTTGGATGGATCAAACCAGGGGTGGTGGGGCTTTGTCGGAGCTGGATTGGCAGCAGCTCAGTTCGGCACAAAAAATGGGGCAAGAAGATTTTTTGAGAGGAGGGTGTCGTAACAGCCTGCGCCATTGATCTGATTCAGGGGAGGATTTGATCTGATTCGGCGGATGGGTTTTATCCCTGTGGCGGGGATTGGCATTGGGTTGCTTTTCCGGGCGCCGGAGGGGAAATGTGGGTTGCCGGGGGGTCAGGACTCCTTGGGAGCGGAGGGGGGCAGTTCGTCCATGAGCCGGTTCATTTTGATGGTGAGGGTCATGAGTTCTTCGTCCTTCTCCCGGATGCGTTCGGACATTTTGCGGAAGATGAGCAACATCAGGAACGGATCCTCCCGGATTCGTTGCAAAAGGGTTTTTTTAGTCAGGCAGAGTACCCGGGTTTCTTTGCTTGATGCCCGAATGGAGGCGGAACGGGGAGCGCTGTCGAACAGGGACATCTCGCCAAAGACATCCCCTTTCTCCAAGGTGGTAAAAATCATCTCCTGGCCCTTGTGGTCCAACCGAAACACTTCCACAGCGCCCGACTGGATGACATACATGCTGTTATCGACATCCCCTTCCCGGATGATCATCTCTCCACGCTTGAAAACCCGACCAAGGGCTTGCTGCTGCTTGGAAAGAAGCACTTTGATGGGGTCGCTCTCTTTTTTAAAAAACATCAGATGCCCTCCTTAAAGCGGATTTTTTTCCGGCTATTGCGCCGTTGACAGAGCTCATTTCCAACGGGCGGAGAGGAGGTTGGTGCCAAACAGGTCGTCAGTCAGGAGTCGAATAAAGGGCAGGGTCATGGGAATGCTCGGGTGGTCGCGTGGATGGGGTCTCTTGATGGTAGGTTGAATCGGTTGATCTGATGGTTCCCTGAAAGTGAATCAAATGGTTTCAGGCCAACCAATCATAATATATCTCAATCAATTAAAAAATTAAATCGCTTTATGATTTTTCGATAGGGTTTTGTTCCCTATGGCCAGCTTAACCAAAGGTTTGCCCTTTGGTGACAAATCCCTGGAAACCATCTGCCACGGCATCATAGGGAGGTGTGGGCGCATAATGGTAGAGCCACATTTTTTTTCGAATCGCTTTTGGCAGGGTGCGGAGTTCGTCATAGTGGGCGTGGACCGGGGTTTTGAAGGCGGAGGTGTCGCAATCCTGGAAAAGCAGATCCATCCTCCCGGCCATCTCTTCCAGCAGGGGCCGCAAGGGGGGGTGGTAGAGGGCGTCGGTGGAGAGAAAAAAGGACCAATCTTCCTCAACCGTGAGGCCATAGCTGGGAATCAGGCGTTCATGAATCTGGATATGGGCCAGATCATAGGGTGTTAAGCGGATCTCTTCCCAATAGAAGGGTTTGCCCACAGTGAGGGGGTGGCATTCAAAATAGTCCTCCAACTCCATCACCTGATCGTGGACAAATTCAAGGCCACCTTTCAGAGAGTGATGCCAGAGATCGTAGAGTAGATCCTTTTCGGCATAGAGTTTGGGCTTCTGGCAGCGGGGGTTGAAATAGGTGTTGAAGGCGAGCCATTCCAGGCCGCCGACGTGATCGGCATGGAGGTGGGAGATGTAGACGCCATTGATGCGGTTGGCGACCTCCTGGTTGCCAATGCCCTGGTCGGCCAGGGAGAGCCGGGCGTCGGCACCGCAATCAATGAGCAGGCCTTTGCCGTTTTTGGCGGTCAGGAGCATGTTCGATTGGCCATATTCAAGGGTGGTGAAAGCCCCTCCAACCCCGAGAAATGTCATTTTCATCGAATGTCCAATCGAATAGGTGTGTCATGGTGCAGTGGGAGGCTGGTGCGGCCCACAGGAGGGCTGTTCCCTTGGATCTGGAAAGCAGTCGGCCAGCTCTTTCTGGCACACTCCGACCCTCTTGAGTGGAGACAATATGGTGTTCAGCCATACGCCTCGACCCGGGAGAGATAAAGCAAGATTTTATGACATCTGACAGATTAGGTGAAAATGGTGGGAAATGCCAGTTACATCATCAATTCATTCCAGCTGGGGCATTTTTATCGGAGGTGGTGAGATCAAGCCCTCCTTGAGGAGTTTGGTGCAATACGCCGTTTTTGGTCTTGATGTCGTGTGATGCAGCTTTCTGTAAGGATTTTAACTATCTGAATATGCTGATTTTTCAAAAAATAGCAAGCCTTGCCTGAAGACCAAAAACGGTATGTTGCCACAGGCTCTCAGGGGGGAATAGAAGTGGCCTTCCTGCCGGGTGCGGGCTTGATCGGATGGTTTTCCTTCGTTATTTCCTGCGGGTATGAGTCCATTCTGGAAATTTTGACGCTGTTTTTTGTCTATTTGCCCAGATGGTCAAGGAGTGCTTTTTTTGGCGGGGATGGCTATGAAAATAAAACAAATTCAGGATGTTGGAAAATCAATGCGGGTATCGTTTTTGTAGATTTGATCTGCTTGGTTGAGATTCGGTTGGCCTGATCGGGCCATTGTGGTTCAAATCTGTTGTGGAAGGGCGTATACTGTCCAGTTCGGGGAGGGGGTTTTTTGAGTTTCGGTTCGCGCTTTTTTCAGTCAGGCGATTTGGCCGGCCTTAAAATCCCACAATCAAGCGTATCCACAATCCAGAGGCTTTCATCTCCTGTTTGGATTGTGACCATAGCCAACGGTTGGCAGTCGGGTGCCCTCTTGTTCCGATTTTAAAATCAGGAATGGCAGGCGTATCCAAAAAGCCCCGTCTTTATTGTTTTTTAACTTGGAATGGCTCAGCTTTAGTGGGCGGCCAATCAGGTGACACGGTTTGATGAAGCCGTTATCCGAGAGAGGCTTTTTGCTCCGACAGGGGCCTGTTTTTTGTCAAGTTTGGTGCCTTTGACAAGCTTGGTATCACCGGTAGTTGCCGGAGATGGATTGAGAATGTACATACTATCCAACCCACGCATTACAGCGATCTTAAAACCCGTCATCAACAGCTCGCCGGTCTGGCTCTCCTTGATCGTGTTGATGCTGGGGGTGTTCGTTCAATATCATCCTCCCGCTTTTTTGAAGGTTTTGAGCGACCTGACTTTCGATGGTTATCAAAATATTCGTCCCAGGCCCTTCATGCAGCCCTCCGTGCGTGTTGTGACTATCGACAATAAAAGCCTCAACGAAATCGGTCCCTGGCCCTGGCCCAAGGATAAGATGGCGATGCTGGTGGAAAAACTCACCGGCATGGGGGCCAAGGTCATCGCCTTCAATATGGTTTTTGATAAAGCGGACCCATCCGCTTCCGAAAAGCTTTTGCAATTACGGGAGTTGGCCTCGGCAGCTGATCTGATGAAGCTGGCGACAGGGCTTGAAAATCAGGATGAAATATTTGCTGAGGCGGTCTCTGAAGGTCCTGTTGTTACCGGTTTTCAGGTAGAAAACAAAAAATCCAGCGCCTTTCTGGGTAAACGGCCAGCCTCCTTTCTCTTCGACGGCCAGCCCCAAATGCCGGATGTTTCCCTGCCTCTGGATACTTTCGGAGCGACAGGTACCCTGCAACTCATCAGTCGGGAAGCCAAAGGCAATGGCGGTATTCTCGCCCTGGAGGAGCAGGAAGTGATCGCCCGTAGCTTTCCCCTGCTGTTCAAGATTGGCCGGACCATCCATCCGTCCCTGGTTTTGGAAACCCTTCGGGTGGCCCAAGGGGCCGATACCATCGATGTGAAGATTCGGCAGCCGGGCATGATCGAATCGTGGATCACCTCCCCGGGGATTGCCGGTATTAAGGTTGGAAATCTCGATATACCGACCGATACACGGGGTAATATCCTTTTTTATTATGACAGCAAGGAGCCTAAACGGTTTATCTCCGCTGCGGACATATTGCACGACAAAGTCCCCGCCCCCTATATCGAGGGGCATACGGTAATCATCGGCATGTCGGCCAGCGGTCTTTTGACCAGCCGCTTCAGCCCCTTCGGCAATGCCATCCCCGAGGTGGAAATCCAAGCCCAGCTGGCAGAGCAGATTATCAACAGCAACTATCTTTTGCGCCCCCACTGGGAGCCTACAGCCACAGCCAGCATGTTGATCGTCTCCTGGTTGATCATGGTGTTTTTCCCAAAGCGTTTGCGCTCCATTTTGATGGGATGGTTCGTCATTGGGGTGGCCTTTTGGTTCTATCTGGCCTCCTTCTGGCTGTTCATGGAGCAGAGTATCCTCGTTGATCCCATCCTGCCTTTGATTGGTCTTTTGAGTATATTTCTGGCTATTTCCATCCCGAGAAATTTGGCCAAGGAGATGGAAAACCGTTGGATTCGGGATGCCTTTTCCCGCTATGTCTCTCCCAACCGGGTCAAGCACCTGCTGGAAAATCCCGACAAGTTGCGCCTGGAAGCGGAATTTCAGGAGTGTACCTTTGTCTTGACCGATCTGGCGGGGTTTACCTCCCTGATGGAAAACTATGAACCCAACGTCGTGGTTTCCATTCTCAACGAATATCTCGACCATATGGTCAAGATCGCCTTCAAGCATGACGGCACCCTGGACCGGATCGTAGGTGATGCGGTGGCGGTGATGTTTTCCGCCCCCATCGAGCAGGCCGATCATGCTGAAAGAGGGCTGGCCTGTGCCATGGAGATGGATGAGTTTGCACAAAAATTTGCCAAAACCAAACAGGATGAAGGCTTTCCCTTCGGCAAGACCCGGGTGGGGGTCAATACCGGCAAAGTGCTGGTGGGCAACTTTGGTGGCACCACCATGTTTGACTATCGGGCGTTGGGGGATCCCATCAACACCTGTGCCCGGCTGGAGAGCGTCAACAAGCAGTTGGGCGGCCATATCTGTGTGAGTTGGGAGACGGTCCAGCAGTGCCCCGATTTTGTCGGTCGGGAAGTCGGCACTCTGGTGCTCAAGGGCAAAGCCCAAGGTATCAAGGCCTTTGAACCGTTAAGCCGGGAAGAGGAACAGTCCGAGCGGGTGGTGGCTTATAAGGCGGCCTTTGAATTGATGAAGAGTGAAGATCCCAAGGCGGTGCAAATGTTTGCCGAGCTGGCTAAAACCTATCCTGAAGATCCCCTGATCAAATTCCATAACAAGCGCCTTGGGGATGGTCAGAGTGGTGAGCGGGTGGTATTTACGCAAAAATAGAGACGGCTGCGGGCAATCATTGAACCCGCATTGGCAAAAGTACGGCGCTCACTCTTCTCGACTCATTCCGGCCATCAGTTGTCAGCCGCCCGGTGGGTTGCCAGGAGACCAACGATACTTTTGATTGAACGCAGAAGATTGAAAAGTCGTTGCGAATTGCGACAGGCTCAATACGATAGGCATGTCCCAAAAAAAGAGCGAAATACACTGCGCCATCCACCTGTTCGACCCACCGTCAGACTATGATGAGCGGATCATCCAGGCCCGCAAGCAGCATCGGTGTGTGGAGTGTCCAGACCCCATCAAGCCTGGGGAGTGGTACGTACTTTATCGACGAATTCGCAAAAGCCGAAAGGTGGGAAGTTTCAAGCGTTGTGGTTTTTGTGCCAGTGCGGCCAAAAAGGCCGGGTTTCCGACCCATTTTGGTCAACTGGCCAAAATGGTGCGGGAGAGTTTGGGGGCCAATCGGGAGGGGGCTCTTCAAATCTTTGGTGAGCAGGGTTGGCAGGTCGTCCAAAAGAAATATTTCCAGGTTTTCCCGGATTGATGGGGGGCTTGTTTTTTTGTTTGCAGGAGCTTCTCTGCAGGCACCCATGGCCTGGATGAAGCGCCAGGCCATGGGATGGTTGTGGTGAGGGAGAGGATTTCAAAGGAAATCAGCTCCGGTTGAAGTGGATGAAAGTGGAACTGCTGGTCCTGTCCCCTTTTTTGTCTTCCTGTCTCTTTTTTTTGTCTCCTTGCCTTTTTTTGTCTTGTTGTATTTTCTTTGCGTTTTTTGTCTGTTGTCCTTTCTGTTTTTTCCCCCTTTCCAGTCGTTGCCGTCCCTTGGCGTTTAGTGTGTTCCCTGCCTTCTGTCTTCCCTGCCATTCCCTGCCTTCTCACAATCTGTTGCTTTACTCTGAAGCCGGTTTTTTCCAGGACTCGTGATCCCAGGGATTAGATTTAAGACTCAGTCATCGTCATCATCGTCATCATCATCATCGTCATCATCATCGTCATCATCGTCATCATCGTCATCATCGTCATCATCGTCGTCATCGTCATCGTCATCGTCATCGTGGCTGCCAGAGTTGCTGTGATGGTCATCATCATCGTCGTCATCGCCACCAGTGCCTTCATAGCCTCCCGATCCGCTGCTGCCGGGCTCTCTGACAAAACCACTGATCCAGGCAGCGATCTCGGTGAGCTGGGCGTTGGTCAGATAGTCATATCCCCGCATGACAGGCTCATCTTCAATCGCTTCGCGGATTTCATCCGGGTCGGTGCCGCTCATGATGTCGTTGATGTTGGCCCCGGGATAGGCCCCGTGGCAGGAGGAGAGGCCACACCCTTCGCTGATGTAGAGATCCCGTCCGGAGACCTCCCCCTCATCCACCACCACCTCCCCATCATCGACAACCACCTCGCTCTCCTTGCCGCTACCCACGGTAAACTGGGCGATATAGGCGGCCAGATCGGCATATTCCTGATCGGTAAAGCTGTAACCCATGGCTGCCATCAGAGAGACGCTGGTCATGGAGTTTTCCAGGCGGGCCTGGTTGGCGCCGGAAAGAATGGAATTGGTGTCGTTGGCAGGATTGCTGCCGTGGCAGCCACCGAGGGAACACCCCTGGCTGGTATAGATCGACTCGCCGTTGGCAATATCGGTGGTGCCGCCATCACTCTGGGTGGGCATTTCCAGATCAAACGCCTTGACGATGAAGACCGCCATCTCCCCCCGATTGATGCTGAGGCTGGGGCAAAAATAGTCGCTGGTGTTGCACTCCCGGCCCGGTTCGATGGTGTCGTCGGTCACCCCCTCAGAGGCGAGTTGTTCGATATAGGCCGCCGCCCAATAGTCTGAGGTGATGTCCGAATAGGTCTCACCCTTGGCGGTGACCGGGGCATAGTCCGAGCCATATTTGGCGCGAAGCAGGAAAATCGCCATTTCCGCCCGGGTGATCTCCCGGCTGGGGCAAAATTCGCTATCGCTGCAACCGTTGGTGATGCCGATTTCTGCAAAATTTTCGATAAAGTTACCCGCCCAATAGTCTGACGGGACATCACTGAACCAGCTGCCACTTCCCGTTGGGGGGGAATAGTCGGAACCATACATGGCCCGCAGAAGGAAAATGGCCATTTCCGAGCGCTGCAGGGTGTTGTCCGGGCAATAGTTGCTGCTGTCGCATCCCTGGGTGATTCCGGCGTTGGAGAGTGCCGTGATATAATCCGCTGCCCAGTGATCGCTGGGGACATCGGTAAAATCGGCGGCTTGGCTGAGGCTGGCGGATGACATTAAAAAAAGAAGCCCCACAGCACCCCTGCCCATGGCTCCCCGCATGATTTTGTTGCCTAGGTTCCTGATCATCTTTTTTGCTCCTTACAATAAGAGTGGTTGCATTCTGTCAAACAAACCCCGCCTGCCGTCGTGGTTTGATCTGTTTATTTGGCGTGAACCCCATGACCCGGAAGACGAAAATGGATTTGGGACCGTTCGTTTTCTGCAGGTTCACGCCTGTTTTTGGTCCGCTTGAGGGGGGATCATGAGGGGCCAACCTGAAGGCAACCTGACAGCAGATGATAAAAAATCGTCTGAGTGCATTTTTTTTGGGATGGGTCGAAAATGGACGGGTATGGGGTGGGTTGAGAGAGGGGTCGTGGATTGCGGGGGGGGGATGGGGGATTGTATGCTGGAAACCTGATCCGGTAGTGGGTCTGGAGGAATATAGGCAAGAGTCCCAGCGTATTTATTTTGGATATTTTATTGGGGAATCGACTGGAAGGAGTGGGTAGTGCGTCTCTTATTTGTGGAAGACAACGAAAAATTGCTGGATCTGGTGCCGGAGGGGCTCAAAGCGGCCGGTTTTACCGTGGATAGCGTCTCCAGTGTTGAGGATTCCCTGGCAGC
This sequence comes from Magnetococcales bacterium, assembly GCA_015232395.1. Classification (NCBI taxonomy): domain Bacteria; kingdom Pseudomonadati; phylum Pseudomonadota; class Magnetococcia; order Magnetococcales; species Magnetococcales bacterium. Next base: position 60,291 of record JADFZT010000009.1, read on the forward strand.
GGTGGATGGCGTTGATTATGACGCGGTCATTCTGGATTTGGGGCTTCCAGATGGGGATGGCATCGAAGTGCTCAACCATCTGCGCAAGCGTCAGGGAAAGCTGGTACCGATCCTGATTTTGACCGCCCGCACCGCCCTGGGCGACAAGGTGGATGGCCTGAACAAGGGAGCAGACGACTATCTGGTCAAGCCTTTTGCCATGGCTGAGCTGGAGGCGCGGGTCAAGGCGCTATTGCGGCGTCCGGGGGGGGCGTTGGGTATCACCCTCTCGGTGGGTAATCTGACCTTTGATACCGTGGCCCGGGAGGCCCGTGTCGGGGAGGTGGGCTTGCCTCTTTCCCGCCGGGAGCTGGATGTGTTGGAGCAGCTCATGCGCCGGGCGGGCAAGGTGGTGCCCAAGGGGGTGATGGAGGAGCGTATTTATGGCTTTGATGAAGAGGTGGAGTCCAATGCGGTGGAGGTGCATGTCTCTCGCTTGCGCAAAAGCCTGAAAAAATCCACCGCCACCGCCGCCATCCACACCATACGGGGAGTCGGTTATCTCATTATGGCGGAGGCAGGAGCATGAGCGATTCCAATGCAGAGGTGGCTGATGCCAGCAGTGTTGTGGCTGTGACCAATTCCAGCAGTGGTGTGGCGATGAGGGATCCTGGCCACACTCATCTGGCCGTGACACCTGCCAAGGATCAAGGAAGCAAGGGCGCTGACAAGGGGGGGGCAGGGGAGTGGTCCCTTTTGCAGCGCACCTTGAAGCAGGTCGCCATCGTTTCAGTCTTGAGTGTCTTGATTCTGCTGGTCACCCTGGGGCTGCGGATTGGTGAGGGTTCCCGACATCTGTTTGATTTTCGTCTCCATCAACACGCCACTGAAATCATCCGTCATGTCCTGGTGGATAAAGAGGGCAGGGTGACGGTGGATCATTCCGAGCGCCTGCTGGAAAAGTATGCCTATGAGGAGGGGGGTGAGGGCAAGTTTCGCTATGCCATCCTCAACCGATCCGGGCAGGTGGTGGTGGGCTCCGAGCCCCACACCGATCCCCTGGTGGAGTTTGAGCCCTTTCCTGTTGGCGGTTCCCACTATTTCCAGACCCTTTCTGAAAGCACCGATGCGATTTTGGTGGGAATTGTCCTTGGTTTTGAGGTGGGTGGGCGTGCCTACTGGGTGCAGGCCGCACAAAATACCAGCCACATGGATGCCTTTATCGATCTGATGATTGAGGAGTTTTTTGAAGATTTCGGCTGGGCGGTGATTGTCGCTTTCATGTTGGTGATGGGGGCGATCCACTTGACCATTCGTCGGGGGTTGAAACCTTTGACTGCGATATCCGGCAAAGCCCGGGCTTTGGGGCCTGATCGACTTGATGTGCGACTGGATGAAGAAGACCTGCCCCGGGAAATTTTGCCCCTGGTGCAGGCGGTCAATGGCGCGTTGGATCGGTTGGAGGAGGGGTTTCAACGACAGAAGGAGTTTACTGCTGACGTTGCTCACGAGCTGCGCACCCCCTTGACAGTCCTCATGTCCCGTCTTGATCTCACCCTGCCCCGGGAGCAGTCCGGCCCGCTGTTTGACGATCTGGATGATTTGATCCGTCTGATCAATCAGCTGCTGAAAGAGGCAGAGCTGGATACCTTCATCTTGCCAGTGGATGCCAGGGCGGATCTGTTGCAGCTTTCCCGGGATGTGGTGGCACGTCTGGCCCCCCTGGCGATTCGGGAGGGAAAATTTTTGGAGGTGATCGGGGTGGAGTCACCTGTGGTGGTGCATGGCGCGGCGGCTCCCTTGAGCCAGGCGGTGCGCAACTTGGTGGAAAATGCCCTGCGTTACACACCCAGTGGTGAGACGGTGAGCGTTGAGGTGGTGGCCGAGCCTGTTCCGGAAATTCGGGTCATTGATCGAGGGCCAGGCATTGCTGAGAAGGCGGTTTCTTCGATTTTTGAACGCTTTTCAAAGCCCATCGGTGGCAGGCGACACGGCGCAGGATTGGGGCTGGCCATCGTTCACAAGATCATGACCCGCCACCAGGCTCAGGTTTCCGTCGCCAAGGCGCCAGAGAAAGGATCGGTCTTCACTTTGCGTTTTGCGAAGAATCAAGCCACGGAGTGAGTCTGAAAGGGGGGGAGTCTGAAAATAGCGTTCGTTAGGAGAGAGTCCAGCCAGGTATACTGGGTGCGTGATTTTTTTTGATCGCCATGGCGTGGATACCATCCCGGTAGATAGGAGCTACCAGTCGGAGCGGGCTGAAACAAGCGCATGAAAAAAAACCAACCTTCCCAAGCTCTGCCCATTGTCCTGGTGGATGATGAGGAGGAGGCTCTTATCGGCTCCTCCCAGCTGCTCCAGGAGGCGGGTTTGGGGCTGGTGGTCACTTTGACGGAGAGCCGCGAATTGTTGGCTTTTTTGTCAAAAAATGGCGCAGCAGTGGTGGTGCTCGATATGGTGAAGCCCTTTGTTCAGGGGCAGACGCTGCTCCAGGAGGTTCGGGCTCGCTTTCCGGAGATGCCTGTGATCGTGACAACCGCCATGCAGGAGCTGCAAACAGCCGTGACCTGCATGAAGATGGGCGCCTTTGATTGTTTGGGCAAACCGATAGAAAAGAACCGTTTTATCACCACCATCAAACGGGCTGTCGAGTTACAGCAACTGCGTCTTCAGACCCAGACTCTCAAGGAATATCTGCTCTCCGGCCAACTTCAGAATGGAGATAGCTTTGCCACGATGGTCACCCGTAGCGAGCGGATGCGGGCGATCTTTCAATATGTCGAAGCGGTGGCCCCCTCCATGGAGTCGGTTTTGGTGAGTGGTGAAACGGGGGTTGGCAAAGAGCTTTTGGTGGGGGCCCTCCATCAGGTGAGTGGCCGGGCTGGTTCTTTGGTCGCTCTCAATGTGGCCGGTATTGACGACCATTTTTTTTCCGACACCCTCTTTGGTCATCGCAAGGGGGCTTTTTCCGGGGCAGATCGGGTTCGCCAGGGCTTGATTGCCGAAGCGGCTGGTGGAACCCTTTTTTTGGATGAAATTGGTGAGCTGGCGGAAACCTCCCAGGTCAAACTCCTGCGTCTACTCCAGGATCAGGCCTATTATCCTTTGGGTTCTGATGTGCCCCACAAGTCCGATGCCCGGGTGGTTTGTGCGACCCATCGTGATCTCAAAGCGGCCGTCAAGGCGGGGCATTTTCGCTCTGATCTCTATTATCGTTTAGCTACCCATCAGATTCACATCCCGCCATTGCGGGAGCGTCAGGAGGATATTTCCCTGCTGGTAGATCATTTTTTAAAGGAGGCCGCCCACACCCTCCATAAGCAGGTTCCCACTCCGCCTCCGGAGCTGTTTCAGCTGTTGAACGTCCACCCTTTCCCCGGTAACATTCGGGAGCTGATGGCCATGGTCCATGACGCCGTGGCCCGTCATCGCTCGGGTATACTCTCCATGAAAAGCTTTGTGGATAAACTGGTGGAAAATCCCTCTCCCGTTTTGGTGAGTGAACGCCAGGAGAGCCAGGAAGAGAATCTATTCCAACATCTGCCCAACCCCCTGCCCACCTTCCGTGAAGCGGAAGAACAACTCCTGGAAGAAGCCATGAGGCGGGCGGGCAACAATCAGGGCATCGCCGCCAACATGCTGGGCCTCTCCCGCCCCGCCTTGAATCGTCGAGTGCGTTTGGCGTCTGATAAAGAGAGGGGCGGTAAGAGTTGAACAGAGCTGGTATCTATTAGGATGTGCATTTTTTTCCTGGCGGATTGATGCAATCCGTTTCACTCTGAAGTTATAAGTCGATCCCATTACCCGCCATATTTTTTCCGAACAAACCATTTTCAATTTCAAATCCAGACTGGACAGATACCGTTGCACTTTTGCTGTCATTCCCGTGAAGGCGGGAATCGAGGCTGCTTGGCGCGAACCTGATCCAAACCTTGAGCTACCTTCAGCAAAAATCCGGACTTCTTGAAGAGTTGCTTTATTCTTGAGGGTCATCCTGATCTTCCTGGATTTTCACTTTTGTGGGGATGACGAGTCAGAGAAGAGTGTCTCATTTTTAGATGGAACTGCTTTGGAAAAATGGCCCCTTAAGCCATGACAGGTATATTGATAGATGATCTTTTTTAACCCAAAAACGGCTTCCGGCGTTTCTTCCGTTTTTTTGACCAACTCCTTGCGGGAGAGTGGTGTCATGGGTTTTCGGCCTCACTTGAGTGGAAGGTTGGGCCGCTGTTTTGTCTGGAAGCATTGTCTTGTTTTTCCAGGGTTGATTGTTTTCAGTCATCCTGCCAGAGCCTTTGGTGCCGGGATGGAGTCGATTGATTTGGGCTCTCATGGCGCACCATTGTTGTTTTTACTCAGCCTGGCGCTGGTTGCTTTAAGCCTGGTGACTCTTAATACCACCCGTAGGGCACGCCGCTCCCAGCAACAACTCTCTGAACGTTGTGAAGCGTTGACCCGGGCTTTGCTGGAAAAAGAGAGAGCGCTAGACAAAGAGGCTCAAGATCGGCAGGAGGTGGCAGAAAGTCTTAAGCTGGAGCGTGAAAAACTGATCAACATTCTTGAAGCCATGGACAATGGGGTTTACATCTCCAGCCGGAGATATGACGTTGAATATGTCAACCCGGTGATCGAACAGGCCTTTGGAATGGTGGCGGGGAAAAAGTGTTATCACTATTTCCATGATCGTGACAAACCCTGCCCCTGGTGTAAAAATCCCCGGGTGTTTGGTGGAGAGTCCATTCATTGGGAGTGGACTTTTGCCAAAAACAACCGCACCTATGATCTGTTTGATACCCCCTTGTATAACCCGGACGGTAGCGTTTCAAAGCTGGAAATTTTTCACGATATTACCCCCTACAAAGAGGCCGAGCAGACCATCAAGCAGGCCCATGATCGCTTTAGAATCGTCCTGGACAGTATTGAGGCGGTGATCTATGTCGCCGATATCGACACCCATGAAATACTCTTCGCCAACCGCTATTTTGTGGAGCGGTTTGGGGAAGTCCATGACCGGAAATGTTGGCAGGTGGTGCAGTCCGGGCAAGAGGGGCCCTGCTCTTTTTGCACCAACCACAAGCTGTTGGATGAAAATGGCCAACCGATTCAGGGAGGGCATGCCTGGGAGTTTCAAAATACCACCAATCAACGCTGGTATGGCATTCTTGACCGGGCTATCCCCTGGGTGGATGGACGTTTTGTGCGCCTGGAAATTGCCACGGATATCACTGACCGCAAGCAGGCAGAACTCATTGCCGAGTGGTCTCTTCAGACCCAAAAAATTATCAGCGGCCTGCTCCAAATCGCCCTGAAGCCCCTCACCCTGACCGAACAGCTTCAGCGGGCTTTGGATCTGATCCTCAAGATTCAAGGGCCTTCCTTTGAAAAACAAGGGGCGATTTTTTTGTTGGATGCTGCCTCCAACGAGCTTGTCCTGACGGTTGAAAAGGGGCTGGAAAGTTCTCTGATATCCACCTGTGCCCGGGTTCCCATAGGTCACTGTCTTTGTGGTCGGGCGGTCTCCTCCCGCTGGATTGTGTTTGCCGACAATCTGGATGAGCGGCACGATAATCACTGTGAGGACATGACTGACCACGGTCACTACTGTGTGCCCATTGGTGCAGGGACTCAAATATTGGGGGTTCTCTGTCTCTATCTCAAGGCGGGCGCCAAGCGGGACAAACAGGAACAAGCCACTCTTTTGACCGTCGCCAGCACCTTGGCGGGCATCATTCAGCGAGGCCAGCTCGATCTGGCATTGCATGCGGCCAAGGAGCAGGCCGAGACGGCCAACCGGGCCAAGAGCCGGTTTTTAGCTGCCATGAGCCACGATATCCGCACACCAATGAATGCCATCCTGGGTATGGGTGAGGCGTTGGCCGAGAGCGGTCTGAGTGGGGAGCAGCGGCGTTTTTTGGAGGTGATGAATCAGGCTGGGGAGCATCTCCTGGCCTTGATCAGCGATATTCTTGATCTCTCCAGAATCGAGGCCGACAAGCTGTCGATTGAGGAGAGTGATTTTGACTTCAGGCAGCTGATCACGGGCCTGGTGGCTATTTTTCACCGGGAGACCCAGGAGAAGGATTTGGCGTTGATCTCTCGGGTGGATGCCGGGTGTCCGGATCATGTCCGGGGGGATGCCCAGCGCCTGCGGCAAATTCTTATCAACCTGCTGGGTAATGCGGTTAAATTTACCGCCCGGGGGCGGGTGGAGTTGGAGGTGACCCCCGCCACGGCTGATACGATCCGATTTACGGTTTCGGATAACGGCATCGGCATCCATCCAGAGCGGTTGGCGACTATCTTTGAGCCTTTCAAACAGGCGGATCCCGGCATCAGTGATCGTTTCGGTGGCACGGGGTTGGGTTTGGCCATCTGTCAGCGGCTGGTGGGATTGATGGGGGGGGAGATCGGGGTGACCAGCGAGGAGGGTCGAGGCAGCCGGTTTTTCTTTCAGATCCCACTGCCAGAGGCCTCCCATGCCACCAGTCAGCCACAACCGGATACGCACTTGCTCCAAATCAAAGGGCGCTCCCATGATGCCGTTCCATGGGTCGGGTTGGAAAGACGCACCAGTGAACGCCCGGCAGAGAGTCTCTCCATTCTGCTGGTGGAGGATGTCGAAGATAATCGGCTGGTGATCCAGGCCTACCTGAAACAGACGCTTCATTGGTTGGATACCGCCGAAAATGGCCTTGAAGCGGTGGAAAAATGCCAGGGGCGTCGATACGATCTGGTGTTTATGGATATGCAGATGCCCGTGATGGATGGCCATGAAGCCACCGAGCGCATTCGGGCCATGGAGGGGGAACGCCATCTCCCCCCGAGCTGCATCATCGCCCTGACCGCCAATGCCATGAAATCAGAGCTGGATCGCTCCATCCAATCCGGGTGCGATCTTCACCTCACCAAACCGATTCGCAGAAGACGACTGCTGGAAATTTTGAACCAAATGATCCCATCTGTCGGGGGGAACCCAGGGGGTGTCATTCCCCCCACCGTTCTACCCGACCAGGAAAAAAATCCGGAAATATCTGAGGATGAGATCTCTGTCACCCCCGCTATCAATCGGAAAACCTATGCCGCTCTGGTGCGTGACATGGATGGAGATGTTTCGCCTATGCTGGAGGCCTTTTACCGGCGGCTGCCGGAAAGATTGGATCATGTTTCCCAGGCTGCTGCTGCAAACGATGGTGAAGCCCTGGCCAATGCGGCCCACAAAATCAGGGGTTCTGCTGCGACTTTGGGGGCGGATGGGTTGGCCTCTCTGGCCCGGAAACTGGAGGTGTCGGGCGGCTCCGGGCAGTTTCCCATCGATGGCCTGCTTTTGGGGGCCATCCTCAAGGAAGGGGCTCGGGTTCGGATGGATATCTCCCAGCTACTGGAAGAGAGCTCCACATGACCTTATCCGTTCATGGTGCGCCTCAAGATGGTCCGGAGCTCTCTTTGGCACAGCCTGATACTTCTCAAGAGACGCCAAAACCCCATGCCACGATTCTGGCCTGTGATGACGATGAGGTTTTGTTGGGGCTTATCAGCCAGTTTTTAAGCAATAAGGGGTTTCGGGTGATTGAGGCCGAGAGTGGTGCCGAGGCCTTGGCCATCTATCGGAAGCAGCCGCCGGACCTGGTGTTGCTGGATGCGAAAATGCCGGGAATGGATGGCTTTGAGGTGTGCCAGCAGATGCGTAGCCAGGAGATCCCCATTCTCATGGTTACAGCTCTGGATGATGCGGCGTCGGTCAAACAGGCTTATGAAGCCGGAGCTGAAGAATATCTGGCCAAGCCCATTCACTGGCACGTCCTGGAGCACCGTATTCATGCCATACTCAAGCGAAAAAAAGCGGAAGCCGATGCCCGCTGGGCCCATCTCTCCCAGCAGCTGATCAGTGCCCTCCTGCAAGGGGAGGATCCAGCTCTTTCCCTGGCTCAACAGTTGGAAAAAAGCCTGGAAAAAATTCTGAAAATATCTTGGCTCAAGCTGGAGAATCGCGGGGCGGTGTTTTTGCTGGAGCCGTCCAAGGGGGTGTTGCAACTGGTTGCCCAGCAGGGGATGGATCCCTTTTATCAGACCGCCTGTGCCCGGGTGCCTGTGGGTCACTGCCTCTGTGGCCGGGCCGTGGCTGAGCGCTGGGTGGTCTTTGCCGATCATGTCGATGAACGTCACGAAATCCGAATGCAGGAGATGGCCGACCATGGCCATTATTGTGTGCCCATCGGCTCCGGCCCCACCATCCTGGGGGTTCTTAATCTTTCCATCAAAGCGGGTCTCCCCAGAGATCTACCCATGCAGGCCACCCTGCTCACCATCGGCTCCACCCTGGCCAACATCATTGAGCGTAAACGCATGGCCGAGGAGATCAAGATCCATCGGGATTCCTTGGCTTTCGAACGGGAATTTATCGAAGATATCATCACCCGAATGCGGGCATCCAAGCGATTTGATCCGAGACAGATGCGCCTGCTTCAGGCCCCGGTGGAAAAAACCATGGGGGATTTGCTCCTGGCTGACTTTCGTCCTGACGGGGCGCAACACGTGATGCTGGGGGATTTTACCGGTCATGGCCTGCCTGCGGCCATCGGTGGCCCGATTGTTTCGGATATTTTCTACTCCATGACCGCCAAAGGATCCTCCCTGGAGGAGATTATGGATGAGATCAATTGTCGGCTTTACGAAAAAACGCCGGCAGGCATGTTTCTCGCCGCCGGTTTTATGGAAGTGGATCCCCTCCGAAAGCAATTGACTGTTTGGAATTGCTCCATTCCTGATATGTTGGTGTTCCGAGGGGGGCAAATTCGGCAACGCATTCCCTCAAAGCATTTTGCCCGAGGATTGGTTGACCGCCCTGACGAGCCCGGCTTGCTGGTGGAGGTGGAGGCCGGGGACCGTGTGATTGCCTTTTCGGATGGTTTTATCGAAGAGGTCGATGGGGAGGGGCAAATGTTTGGCCAGGATCGTTTTGAGGCATTATTGGTCCAAATGTTGGAGCAGCAGGCGCCTTTGGAAATGTTGCAGGAGATACATCAGGGGTTTCGAGCTGGACGGCAGCAGAGTGATGATATGACACTGGTGGAGTTGACCTGCTGAGGGCTCATCCCTGAACCCTCTGTTCAAAAGGTGTTAAAACGGTTTTGCTTTGGCTTGAATGGGGGGCTTTGATATGCTCATTCAACCCTTTTGGGAGGAGAGGACGTATGCCAACAACTGGTGCAATCATCGAAAGTGTTGATGAAAACGATGTTTTGACCATCTACATCAAAGGGGCACTTCGGTTTAAAGCCTATGCGGATTTCAAGGAGGCCTACCAGGGGGTGAGCAAGGACTATACCTTCATCGTGGATCTGGGGGAGGTGGAGATGGTGGACAGCTCCGGTTTGGGCATGTTGATGACCTTGCGGGAGTATGCTGGTGGGGAGAGTGCGAATATCACCCTGGCCAACTGTCGGCCCGTTATCAAGTCCATTTTGATTTCAGCCCGATTCCAGGATTTGTTTAAAATGCACTGAGTGTTGGTGCGGCCTTCTGAATATTGGGATAACCGTTTTGGTCCACAAGGCCCGCTTTTATTGGAATGCCAAGCAGAGACACTTTTTCCCGAAATCATCGTCAACCAGGTTGGATTCGTCACGGAACCGGTATCTTTTTTAGCTCTTTCCGGGTCATAATAGGATCATTTCCCGTTCCTGTTGCAAGCACTGTTTTTCTGGTTATTCGTGGGCAAACAAGGGCAGCAGGAAGTGTTTGTTATTTTCAGGTAGACTCTCATGAGTGACCATCCTGTCGCGAAAGAAAGCCGTCACGTCAATTTGGGCTTTGTCGAGGAGCCGTTCCCGGAAGGGATACACATGTGCCTTATCTATAACGATGAGGCGGAGCGGCGTGCAGTCATTGGTCGTTTTATCGATCAAGGACTCAAGGATGGCCACGTTACCAGCTATTTTGGCGATGCCCCGGATACCACGGCGATTCGGCAGGAGCTTGAAGAGATCGGCGTGCACCTGCCCGAGGATGATTCAGACCAGGATCTCCTGCACATTTCCCAAGCCCGGCACACCTATTGTCCCCAGGATCAATTCGATCCCGATCGCATACTCGCCTCTTTGGGCCGCTTTCACGACTCTGCCCAGGCTCGGGGACATGCCTTTATTCGGGTCTCCGGTGAGATGGGGTGGGCCTTGCGGGGGTATGCGGGGTCAAATCGTCTTTTTGAATATGAATCCCGGGTCAATGATTTTATGACCCAGCACCCCTTTGCCGCCATCTGCCAATACGATGCCCGGCGTTTTTCCGGGGATGCGATCCTGGCGGCCATGAAGGTCCACCCGGTGATGGTGATACGGGGGCAAATTGTCCACAACCCCTTCTATATGGAAACGGCTGCTTTTCGTCAGGACAAACAATTTGATTTTCAGGGGCAGCTGGGGATGAATCTTCCTTAAATAACGGCTCCTGCCACTCTTGATTGGTAGTTGAATTCTTATGGCGGTTGATCTGGAACTTCTGGGCCGGTTTCTTTTTGCTCAGGAAAATTTGGATCTTTTCCCCAATCAGGAGCAGTTGGGACAGTTTGTCTGTGCCATGCTTTCGGAATTTCCAGGGGTCGCCGAAGTCCGAGTGCGCTGGTCCGGCTCACCAGATGAGCCCTCCCCCTCCATACGACAAGAGAGCCTGGCAGCAACGACTCTTTCTCTGTCCATCAAAACCCTGAACCATCCCTATGGCCGTCTGGAAGTGGCGCTGGACGAATCAGACGGTTTTGCCGATTACCGCCCTTTTGTGCAAAATTTTTTGAGCGTCATAGCCCGGATTTTGGAAAACCGGCAGATTACCCGAAAGCTGGAAGCGGAGGTGGAAGAGCGCAAGCGCGCCAACCAGGCTCTGGCAGAGCAGACGGTATTTCTCAATGCCATTCTGGAAAACATCGAGGATGGCATCGTTGCCTGTAATGAAAAGGGTCAGCTCACCCTTTTCAATCCCGCAACACGCCGCTTTCACGGTATTGATCAGCAGGATTTACCCCCGGATGAGTGGGCTGGACGGTACGATCTCTATCTGGCCGATGGCGTTACCCCGATGGAAAAGACGGATATTCCGCTCTTCAAGGCCTTCCAGGGCCAGCGGGTAAATGCCCAAAAAATGGTCATTGCCCCCAAGGGTCTCCCACGCCGAACCCTGTTGGCCAGCGCCCGATCCATGGAGGATGCCAACGGTCGGAAGATCGGGGCCGTGGCCTCCATGCACGATATCACCGCCCAGGAAAAAGCCTCTGCCCTGATGTGGCGGATGAATGAGGAGTTGGAAGAGCGGGTGGAAGAGCGCACCCGGCATCTGCAAGAGGAGATAGGTGCCCGAAAAATAGTCGAACAGACCCTTTATACCACCCTGGCCAAAAACAGTGGACTCATCCAGGCCCTGGGGGAAATCACCTACGAGTATCGGGTTGAGGCCAAAAAAATTCTTTGGTCAGGAACCTTCACGGCCATGCTGGGCTATCCCTCCCGGGAAATGGGTGAAGAAAAGTCTCTTTGGCTGGACCGGGTTCATCCGGATGATCGGGTCTTGGTCAATCAGGAGTTTGAACGGGCTCTTTCAGATAACCGGCTCTTCGATCTGGAATACCGTTTTCAGCACAGGGATGGGCACTATCTCTGGATCCATGATCGGGGTCACATGATTTTCGATGACCAGGAGCAACTGACACTGGTGGTCGGGGTCATGAAGGATATCTCCAGACGTAAGTCGGACGAGGTGCGTCTGGCCCGGAGCGAGGCCCATCTGCGAGAAGCCCAGCGTATCGCCGATCTGGGCAGTTGGGAGCGGGATTTTATAGCTGATCGCCTGGATTGGTCTGAAGGAACCCGGCGGATTTTCGGCTTTACCAAGGATCAGCCCATCTCCTTCGAGCAATTTATGCATACGGTCCATCCCGATGACCGGCAGAGATTATCCGAAGCTCAAAAAAAGGCCCGTTCCGGGGAGGCACCCCTGGATTTGGAATATCGCCTGCGTCTACCCGATGGCGCCCTTCGCCATATTTATGAACGGGGTGAGTCCACCTTTGATGGTCAGGGCAGGCTTCTCAAAATAGCTGGAATCGTTCAGGATATGACGGCTCGAAAACGGGTTGAAAACAAACTCCAGGAGCAGGAAAAAATCCTGACGGATATCCTGGAGGTGACCCTGTCAGGTTACTGGGATTGGAATATTGCGGAAAAGACCGAATTTTTAAGCCCCGCCTTGAAAAAAATGTTCGGCTATGGGGATCACGAACTGACCAATCTTCGAGAAACGTGGCAACAGTTGATCCTTTCAGAAGATTTGCCGGGGGTGCTGGCCTGTTTGGATCGTCATGTTCAAAGCCGTGGGGAGGTGCCTTTCTATAACGAAGTGCGCTACCAGCACAAAACCGGTCGGACCGTCTGGGTCATCTGTGCAGGCCGGGTGATCGAATGGGCGGATGATGGCGCCCCTTTGCGTATGGTTGGCTGTCACATCGACATTACCGAACTGAAAAAAACCCAAGCTGAGCTTCAGGCCAGCGAAGAGCGTACCCGGGAAATCCTCGATACCACCACTGAAGGGTATTGGCTAACCGATATCCATACCAGCAAGACCATCGATGTCAATCACGCCTTCTGTAACATGTTGGGTTACAGCCGGGAGGAGATGATCGGCACGACCTCCTTTGAGTTTGCCAATGAGGAGAGCCGCCGGGTATTTCAACAGCAGGCAGCCGAACTCGCCGCCACCGACCACCGTCGTTTTGAGATAACCCTGCAGAATAAATCCGGCTATCCAGTGCATACCATTTTCAACGCCACCACACTCCGGGATGCCCGGGGAGAGGCTGTGGCCGCTTTTGCTTTTGTGACGGACATTACCCGGCGCAAGGCCATGGAGGATGAGTTGGTTCGGGCCAAAGAGGTGGCGGAAATTGCCAATCAGGCCAAAAGTGCATTTCTTGCAGCCATGTCCCACGAAATCCGCACGCCACTGAATGCCATTTTGGGGATGGGGGAGCTTTTGGGGGAATCGGAACTCAACCAAGCCCAGGAGTGGTGTGTCAAAACCCTCAATCGTTCCGGTGAAACGCTGCTCACCCTCATCAACGATATTTTGGATCTATCCAAGATCGAAGCGGGCCGGCTGACCCTGGAACAGTCTCATTTTGACCTGCCAGATTCGATGAACGAAATCATGACCCTTTTTTCGTTCACCGCTCTGGACCAAGGGATCCAGATTTCCCACCATCTGGATCCAGCCCTTCCCCAAAGAGTGGTTGGGGATTCCTCACGGTTGCGCCAGGTGGTTTTGAACCTGGTAGGTAACGCCGTCAAGTTTACCCGGGAGGGAAGCGTGACCGTCAGGGTGATGAAAGGGGAGGGGGAGAGGGTCTCTTTTTCAGTGGCCGATACCGGCCCCGGCATCCCGGAAGAAAAGCAGCAGGAAATTTTTCAGCCCTTTACCCAGGCCGATGCCTCCACCACCCGCAAGCATGGTGGAACCGGTTTGGGATTGACCATCTGCCGTCATCTGGTTGAACTGATGGGAGGGGACATCGGCCTGGAGAGCCGTCTGGGTCAAGGCTCCACCTTTCACTTCAGTGTGCCTTTAAGCCCAGCTGATGCCAACCAGCAGGAGAGGGAAGGAAGATCAGCCGAAGGAGCTGCACCGGAAAGCCAAAGCGTCTCCCTGAGGATTCTTCTGGTGGATGATGCGGAGGATAATCGGCTTTTGATCAAGGCCTTTTTGAAGAAAACCCCCCATCGATTGGTGATGGTGGAAAATGGGGTTGAGGCGGTTGCCCAATTTAAGGAGAACGCCTTTGATGTGGTTTTTATGGATATCCAGATGCCTCTGATGGATGGTTACGAGGCCACGCGGCAGATCCGGGCCTGGGAAGTGGATAGTGGTGCCCAGCCCATTCCCATTCTGGCCTTGACCGCCCATGCTGTCAGTGGGGAAATGGAGAGGGTTTTGGCTGCCGGGTGTGATCGGCATCTGACCAAACCGATCCGCAAAGCGCGTCTTTTGGAGGTGCTGGAAGAGGTGTCGGCAAAGAAGCGCTGACGGGGCTGGAATGACCCTCGCTGGCATCGTGAAATTTGTTCATTCTGTCTGGATCGTGTTTAATCAAATTTAAACGCTATAATATGGACCGAAAAAATATAACAAAAGCCTGAAAATATTCTTATCCAGCGCATCCTGACTTACCTAAGGATACCCATCGTGGTGAAGAGATCGTCATCCACCAAAGTGCCTTTGCCAGTGGGGCTCATCGGCCTGTTTATCGTGCCCTTGGCCGGATTGATCCTGATGGTAGGTTTTTTGACTGTGGATCAATACCGCACCTATCAATCCACCCGCCAGATGGACTCCTATATCCGATTTTCAGTGTTGTTGGGGGGTTTGATCCATGAGGTCCAGAAGGAACGGGGACTTATGGTTGGCTTCATGGAGAGTGGCTATGCCGTCTTCACGGAGTCCCTTATCAATCAGCGGGAGGTGGTCCATCAGCGCATTACGGCTCTGGGTAATATGATCCAATCCATCGATTCCAGCGCCATGAACCAGCCAACTCGATCTAAACTGCAAACCCTTGCAGAAGGGTTGGTGGCGATCGACGGAATACGGGAATCGGTAGAGGCGGATCAACTGGATGCCATGGATGTGCTCGACCGCTATTCCAGGATCAACCGCACTGGGCTCAACTCCATCGCCATGATTCTTTCCCGCTCTCCACAAGCGGGTATCGCCCGGGAAAGCGGGGCCTATCTCAATCTATTGCATCTAAAGGAAGCTGCCGGGGTTGAGCGGGCGATATTGGCTGCGGTGTTTGCCAAAGACCACCTGACTCCAGAGCTTGAACGTCGATTTTTTCAGCTTCAGGGTGTGCGCAAAGCCCATCGGGCGCTTTTTTTCTCCCTGGCCTCTTCCCGGATGATCCAGTCGTTGGAGGCGCTCCAGTCGGAACCTGAAAGCCGGGCGGTGGAAAAATTTCGTACTCTCCTGCTGACCAACGCCGCTGGCCGTGGGTTTGGGGTCGATGCGAAAGCCTGGTTTAAGACAGCCACACACCGAATAGACGGTTTCCAATCCATTGAAGAACAGCTGGAGGCAGCGCTTCTGGTCCGGGTGGTGGAAGGGATCAAAAAGGCCCAAAAAACCTTCTGGCTTTATGGTTTGGGCACGTTGGTGCTTCTGGGGACGGTTTTCGTTCTGCTGCTGGCCATTCTCAACGCCGCCCGCTCCATCCATCTGGCTCGGGAAATCGAGGCGCGTCGGCGGGTTGAGGAGGAGTTGCAAAAGCTGGCCCGGGTGGTGGAGGAAAACACCTCCATGGTCGCCATCACCGATGTCGATGGCTGCATCGAATATGTCAACAATCGCTTTGTGGAGGTGACTGGATATGACAAGGAGGAAGTGTTCGGTCAAAATCTGAGGCTCCTCAAATCAGGCAAACAGCCCGATGGATTTTATAAAACAATGTGGCAGAGCTTGGCCCGGGGAGAGAGTTGGCAAGGGGAGTTTCTCAACCGGCGCAAGGATGGCACTCTTTTTTGGGCCGGTGCCACCATCTTTCCCATTCTTAGTAAGGATCACCGTCCCGTCCATTTTGTCACCACCTCCATTGATATCACCGAGCAGAAACAGGACCAGGAGCAATCCCGCTTTAACCAGGAGAGTCAGCTGGTTATCGCCAATATTCTGATCACTTCCTTTGAACCTATCTCCCTGGAAGAGCAGCTGAAACAGGCTTTGAAGCATATCCAGGCGGTCTCCTGGATGCCTCTGCAGCCCCGGGGGGCTATTTTTTTGCTGGATGAAAAGGGTGAAAAGTTGGTGATGGGGGCACAGTTGGGCCTGGGAGAGGATCACCTGGGTAGCTGTGCCCAGGTTCCGCTGGGAACCTGTCTCTGTGGCAAGGCCGCCGAAACAGGCACGCTCATTTTTGCTGGGGGTGATGATCCAAACCACGAGATCAACCATGGCGAGATGGCAGCCCACGGACACTATTGCGTTCCTTTCGGCTCCGGGGAACAAACCCTGGGGGTGCTCTACCTGCAGCTGGATGAAGGTCATGAACGCTCAGAGCTGAAAGACACTCTTTTACAGACCATCGGTCAGACCCTGACCAGCCTTATCCAGCGCAAGCAAGCCGAGACCGCCCTGAAACATTCCGAACAGCGTCTGAAACTCGCCCTGGAAGGGGGGCGACTGGGGATGTGGGATGTCAACCTGGATACCGGGGACCAGCATGTCAGCCCTCTGGAAGGGCAGATTTATGGCTTTCCCGAGAGCCAGGTTCCCCGCATCAGGGAGGATTGGGTCGAGCGTCTCCACCCGGATGATCGGGATACAATGTTGCAATATGGTCGCGATTATCGCAGTGGCAAACTCGAAAAATATGATGTCGATTATCGCATCACCACCACCGACGGAGAGCTTAAATGGGTCAACTCCAAAGGGGCGGCAGTGGCTTGGAGCAGCGAGGGCCTGGTTTCCCGGATGATCGGTATCGTCTCGGATATTACCGAACGCAAGGCGATGGAAGCGGATCTGATTCACGCCAAGGAAGCCGCAGAAGTGGCCAACCGGGCCAAGAGCGAATTTTTGGCCAACATGAGCCACGAAATTCGTACCCCCATGAACGGTGTCGTGGGGATGCTGCAACTACTGGAAACCACCCAGCTCTCCAACCGGCAAAAGCAGTATATCGACCAAGCCATGCGTTCGGCGGATCTCCAGCTGACCGTCATCAACGACATTCTCGATTTTTCCAAGATCGAAGCAGGGCGATTGGAGCTGGAACATCTGGAATTCGATCTGGGTGAGACCATCGACGATGTGGTGATGATCTTGGCGGGTATGGCCCATACCAAAGGGCTGGTGCTGACCAGTTATGTCTCGCCGGAGCTACCCAAGGGGTTGATGGGAGACGCCACCCGGTTGCGGCAGGTGCTACTCAATCTAATCGGCAATGCCATCAAATTTACCCACCAGGGGCGCATCGCTCTGGAGGTTGAGCGGGTGGCGAAAAAGGCTGAACAGGGGGGGGACAGCTCCGACAGCCCTTTGGTTGAGGTGACCTTTTCGGTGAAGGATACCGGCATCGGCATCTCCCCGGAAGAGTTGAACAAGCTTTTTCAGCCCTTCAGCCAGGCAGATGCTTCCACCACCCGCCAATTTGGCGGAACGGGATTGGGGCTGGTCATCGTCCGGCAGTTGGTAATGGCCATGGGCGGGGTGATCGGTGTCAGCAGTCAACCCGGCGTTGGGGCGACGTTCCAATTTGCCATCTCCTTTGAAGCCGGTCAGAAAACCTATGAATCTCCACCCAAAAAATTAAAAGGACTCAAAGCTCTGGTGGTGGCTGATGAGAGCCATCAAAAGAGCCTGAAAGCCTACCTCACCTCCTGGCAGCTGTCCTGTGACACCGCAGCCACTGGTGAGAGGGGGCAGGCATATCTGGCAGAGGCTCGGGAGAGAGAGGAGCCTTACCAGTTGATTCTATTGGATCATCATCTGCCGGATATGGAAGGTGTGGCGTTGGCCCGGGCCATTCAAAATGATCCGGGATGCCAGGGGAGCGGGATGGTGCTCCTGACAGCGGGGGAGTTGCCGGAGGAGGAGAGTCTCCGGCAGGCGGGCATTGATCTGACGCTGCTCATGCCAGTGGGGCAATCCCGTCTTTTGGATGGTGTGTTGACCGCTCTTTATCTTTCCGGCACGGCCAAATCCCAGGAGTCGCTCCAGAGGGTAACCCGTCGGCAGCAGTATGACGGGCAGGTGCTGTTGGTGGAAGATGCTTTGGTCAACCGGGAAGTGGCGCTGGGGATGCTGGTTCAATTTGGTCTTCGGGTGGATGTGGTGGATAATGGCAAGGAGGCGCTGAAGCGGCTGGCTGAATCATCCTATGACCTGGTGTTGATGGATGTGCAAATGCCGGTGATGGATGGTCTGGAAGCCGCTGTGAAGATTCGTGAGCTGGAGAGTCAGGGGGGGAGAGAGGCGGTTCCCATCGTCGCGATGACGGCACTGGCCATGTTGGATGACCGGAAGCAGTGTCTGGCAGCGGGTATGGATGATTATCTTGCCAAACCGGTCAAATGGAACGACCTGGAGGAAAAACTGGCGCGCTGGCTGTCACCGGTCGAACCTGTTGAAGAGGAGGAGGCGGTTTTGGAAGAGGGAGCCGCTTTTTCCGACCCCTCGGTGGAGAGTGAGTCGACTATCCCCGCACCTTCTTCTCCGGGGGCGATTGATCTGGCGGTATTGGAACGATTTCAACAGATGATTTCTCCAGATCCCAGCCGTTTTGTAAGCATTCTGTCCGATTATCTGGAGAGTGGCCGCGAAAACCTGCAAGCGATGGCTCACGGTTTGGCTGCGGGAGAGTTCCAACAAATCCAACGTGCTTCCCATAGCCTGAAATCCCAGAGTGCCTCGGTGGGGGCCAAGGCGCTTTCCGCTTACTGTCAGGAGATCGAACAGTTGAGCCGCGAGGAGTGTGAGGAAGGCCTGTCAGCGTTATTGGAGCAGGCGGAGAGCACTTTTCAGGAGGGCCGGGAGGTTTTGCAGAGCTGGATGGATCGGGTGCAGAATTGAAGATTTTACCCAACGGTTGAGCGGGTATGCTCTCTCCCTGAACCTTCCGGGACGTTCCTGGATATAGCAGTTCTATCTCAAAATTGAACACTCTTCCCTGACTCGTCATCCCCGCGAAGGCGGGGATCCAGGGGGCTGATGATTGCCCTCAAGGAAAAACCAAATCTTCAAGAAAGGCCGGTGTTTTGCTGAAAGTGATACAAGATTTTGGAAAGGTTCGCGCCAGCCCTCCTGGATTCCCGCATTCGCGGGAATGACAGAAAAAGTACAGCGGCATATGTCCAACTCTTGATTTGAATTACTTTATCACCCCCCCAAGTGATATTTGACCCGGGGTAGAAAGTCGTGGTGCACAATGGGCTTGGTGGCAAAATCCGCAGCACCGTTGCCAAAGGCCCGGTCCCGGGTTTCGGCCTTGTCGTCTCCAGTGATCAAAATGACGGGAATGTCCGAGGTGTCGGGATTTTTTCGGATGGCAGCCAATAGCCCGAAACCGTCCATCTCGGGCATGGAAATATCGGAGAGTATGAGGTGGGGCCGGTTTTGCGAGGCCATTTCCAGGGCTTGGGAACCACTTCGTGCTGCGATAATCTCCACATCCAGGGGGGTCAGGATGGCTGCCATGATTCTCTGGTCCATGGCCTGATCATCCACCACCATCACCCGGGGTCGCACCCAGGGCAGGCTCGCTTTGAAGGTGCTCCCTTGCCCGGGGTTGGAGGTGACCTCGATGCGTCCGCCATGGGCGATCATGATATCCTGGCTGAAAGGGAGCCCAAAGCCGGTCCCCGACTCCCCGGATGTCCCTGGGGTAGTGGTTTTTTCTTCCACTCTGAACAATTTGGGAATCACCTCCCCGTCCAGGCCGACCCCCTGATCCTCGACAGCTATGGTGGCTTTTTCTCCTGCTGGGAGATAAAGACGGATGGTGCCTCCCGGGTGGCTGAACTTGATGGCGTTGGTCAGCAGGTTTTGGATCACCTCGCCAAAGAGGAGCGGGTCGCCATGGAGGCGGGTTCCTTCCGGAATTTCCAGGGCCAGGGTGATGTTTTTCCGGGCGTAGAGATATTCCAGCCGGGCGGCGGTCTCTGCCACCACATAATGGCCGTCGAAGAAGACCTTTTTGAGGGTGATTTTACCGGATTTGAGGCGGCTGATGTTGAGCACCTCTTCGATCAGGTGGATGAGATTGTGGCCGCTGCTTAAAACATCCTCTATGAGGGCCACATGATTTTCGTGGGGCGGATTTTTTCGGTCTGCCGTGATCAACTCCAGCAACCCCACCATGGAGCTTAAGGGAGAGCGCAGGTCGTGGGCCACCAGGGAGAGAAACTTATCCTTGAGTTGGGTGGCCTCTTCGGCTTTTTGTTTGGCTCTTCTGAGATTGATCTCGCTTTTTTTGGCTTCATCGATGTCGATGTGTACCCCGGTCATGCGCAAGGGTGCACCGGATTCATCCCATTCAGTCACCAGACCGTAGGCAAGGATCCATTTCCAGCTGCCCTGCTTGGTTTTTAAACGAAAGGCTACCTGGTAGCGGCTGGATTCTTTGGCAATGTGCGCTTCCAACGCTTTGGAAACCTGTGGCCAATCTTCGGGGTGGAGTAATTTTTTCCAGGTGGTGCCAGAGGGTTCGATCTCCCCGGGAAGATAGCCCAGCTGTCCCAGCCATTGGCTGTTGAAAAAGGCTTTGTCTGTTGCGGGGTACCAGTCCCAAAGCCCCAGATTGGCCGCATCCAGGGCGATCTGGAGCCGTTCTTCGCTATCCCTGAAAGCCTGATCCTGAACAATGCGTTCGGTAATATCCTGAAGCGCCCCGGCCATGCGGATGGGTTCTCCGGTATCTGACCATTGGGTGACCCGGCCTTGGGAGTGAACATGACGGATTTCACCGTTGGGGCGGACAATGCGATATTCCACCAGGCATTCGGCCCCGGGCTTCAGGGAGGCTTCAACCGTTTGGATGACGTATTCCCGGTCTTGTGGATGAATATATTCCAGGGCCTGGGAAAAACTGGTTTTAGGTTGGGGGGGGCGACCGAGTATGTGAAAAATTTCCTCCGACCACCAAGCCGTATCACTGGGAAAGTGGCGCTCCCAGTTGCCCAGATGGACCAGGCGTTGGGCATCCTTGAGCCGATTGGTGGTTTGTTGCAACTCGGCGGTGCGTTCCTCTACCAGCTTTTCCAGGTTGGCTTGATAGGCGGCGAGTTCGATTTTGCTCTGCTTGGCGGAATCGAGGAGTTTCCCCAGGCGATCCTGGCCTTCACGCAGTTGTCTTTCCTGTTGATGGTGGCGTTTGTCGTGGTGCCAAAAGAGCACGCCGACAAAGAGTGCCAGGAGTAGAATCATAATCTCCAGGAGAGCGGCTACCCAATGATAGTGGAGCGCCTGGGTGTCGATCTCCCGGATGATTTGTTTTTCCGCTTGGCTTGCGGCCTCAATCGCATGAAAAAAGAGGGCATCGAAGGCCTGATCAGCGCTGGTACCGGCTGTTTCGATGTGTGCCAGGCGTTTATCTGCCGCCTTTTCCAAACGCTCCATCTGCTGTAACGCCAGGGTGATCGCCTGCCTGGCGCTTGGAGACTTCAAAGGCAGAATGGTTACTTCCGGGTTGCTCCCTCCCTCCAGCATGGCATGGGCATACCAGCGGGCCTCTGCCAAGTGTTGCCATACATCCTGGCGGGTGATGGTCTCATCCTGCTGCACCAACTCTTCAAACCACAGATGGAAGGTGGCCAGGTGATATTTAAGATCCGTACCGGCATGGGCAAGGGGAGTTTGCTTCTCCTGCATCTGGGCCCCCACCCACCAGAGCATGGTGAGGGCGGTCAGAACCACCAGGGTAAACGCGATCACGCCCCCCTGAATAAAGCGGGCAGAGGCGGGGTATGAAAGCTTTTGTTCCTGTTGGTTGTTTTGATTCAATGCGGATACTGCCTTTTCAGATTTTTTTTCCGATCAAACCGATGCCATGGAGCCCACCAGGGCTTGGTTGCGCCCGGCTTTTTTAGCAGCATACAAATTTTTGTCGGTCGCTTCCTGCCATTGGCCTGGGGTAATTTCCCGATGGGGGATCAGCACCATCCCACCCAGGCTGATGGTGACATATGGACCGATGGCGCTTTTTTCGTGGGGGATGGCCAACCCTTCCACAGCCTGGCGCATTATTTCAGCAGTGCTCAAAGCGCCATTTTCATCGGTTTGGGGCAGGATGGCCACGAACTCTTCTCCCCCATAGCGGGCAAAAAAGTCAGAGGAGCGCCGCATGGCGCCTTTGAGGGTAAGAGCCACCTGCTTTAAACACTCATCCCCCGCTCCATGACCGTAAAAGTCGTTGAATCCTTTAAAATAATCGATATCCAGCAGCAGGAGGCCGATGGAGGAGCGATTGCGCAGAGCCCGCCGCCACTCCAGCTCCAGGCGTTCATCAAAGCTGCGGCGATTATCCACCCCCGTCAAACCATCCAGGGTGGAGAGGCGCTCCAGGGTATCCCGAACCCGTTTAAGCTCCAGATGATTGCGCACTCTCGCTTTGACAATGGCCGGGCTGCAGGGTTTGGTCAGATAATCAATCGCTCCCAGTTCAAGCCCCCGGGTTTCGTCATCCTCATGATCCAGGGCGGTGACGAAGACCACCGGAATGTTCTGAATGCCCGGGGTGGCTTTCAAGCGGCGGCAGGTTTCATAGCCATCAAGACCGGGCATGGTGATATCCAGCAGAATCAAATCCGGCTTTTCCTCTGCCGCCACAGCCAGCGCCTTGGCCCCATCCGTCGCCACCAGGATTTCATAATCATCCCGCAGGATGCCCCCCAAAAAACGGATGTTGGCAGGCGCATCATCCACGATCAATATCTGCATTCTGTCAGTATCGTTCTTCAAAACGGATCCCCCTCCGAATCGAACTCTTTTCGACAGCTTGTTGACGATTTTTCCGTCTGCTCTCCCTCTTCGGTCATGAGAGGGCTTCCCCCTCCAGATCGATGGCCAGCGTTTCGGCCAGTACTAATAATGCCTCTTCAGCCCCCTGATAATCAAACTGATCCAGTTTTTCTTTAAGAGTGACGATCTCTCTTTCGAATAATCCAGCTCCCAATGCCGCCTCCAGCCGAGTCAAACTCTGATCCGCATCCAGGTGAGCGCTACGGATATCAGCAGCCAATGCCTGTAAAAGTGGCCCCAATACTTCCCGATCCACTTTGGCTTGGGCTGGCCCCTGGGTGGATGCCTGTTCAGGGGTCTGGGGGGATACTTGAGCGGGTTGATGTGAGGCTTTGTGGAGGGCTTGCAGTTGATCGATGGCTGGCAGAAGAGTGGCGAAAGCTGTTTCAAACCGGGCCAGCTTATCCGCCTGCTCCGAAGGAGAGATGCCTGCTTGCAGGGAGGCTTCCAGTTCCCTGGCGGCCTGGTGCAACTCATGGGCTGCGATGTTGCCGGAGACGCCTTTGATGGTGTGGGCGATCCGGTTGAGTTCAGGCAGGTTGTGTGGCGCATGAAGTCCCGCACGCATCTCCTTTGGGGCCTGGCCATAATCCCGCTGGAAATCGCTCAAGAGCTGTAGATAGAGGGGGACGTTACCCGAAAGCCGTTTGATCGCCACCCCACAGTCGAGCCCGGGCAAGGCTTCGGGGAGGGGAGGTGTGTGGGGGGCGGGATGGGCAGCGGGTTCGGTGGCGGGATCGATTGTTGGTCGAGAATCGTCCAGCATCTTGATTTCAGGCTGGATTTTAGAAGGAGCCGTGGCTGGGAGGGGAGCCGAATCCCTGGAGGGGGCATCGCCCTTGGGTATCCAGCGCGTCAGAATTTTTTGCAGGTAAGCCACATCGATGGGCTTGGTGACAAAATCATTCATACCGGCAGCCAGGCACTTTTCCCGGTTGCCCTGCATGGCGTGGGCGGTCATGGCGATGACGGGTAGATTTTTAAAACGGGGGATTTCCCGCAGATGCCGGGTGGTCTCATAGCCGTCCATTTCCGGCATTTGAATATCCATTAAAATGCCGTGGAAGGCTTCGTCTCCCAACACTTCCAGGGCTTTTTTGCCGGTATCGGCGATGCGTACCGTCAGCCCCATGTTTTCGAGGATTTCCCGGGCCACTTGCTGGTTGATGGGGTTATCTTCCACCAGCAAAACCGGAGCCCCTCTGAAATCCACGATCTCTTCCGGATCCATCCGGGGATCCAGCTTGGCCAGGGCCGGGCCGTGGCCGAAAAGGTCCAGGATGGTGTCGAACAGTACCGATGGATTGACCGGCTTCACCAGACAGGCATCCACCCAGGATTGTCGGGCCTGGCGCATCCACTCTTCCCGGCCAAAGGCGGTCATCATGATGATGCGGGGAGGGGTCGTGGCAGCGGTTCCGGTTTCGGTCCGGCACGACACCCGAATGCGTCGAGCCGCTTCGAAGCCATCCATGCCGGGCATGCGCCAATCCATAAGCACCAGACCATAGGGGGTGCTGGTGGCCATGGATTGCCGCCAAGCATCCAGGGCCTCCTCTCCGGACTCCACACAGGTTACCTTGAACTCAAAAGAGGTGAGCATCTCCTTGAGAATTTCCCGGGAGGTGTCGTTATCATCCACCACCAGGGTGCGAATGGGGCCCAGGTGGGCTTTGGCGCGTTGGCGGCTCTGGATGCGGTCCTGACTATGGGCATGATTGTAAAGAGCGGTAAAAGAGAAGGTGGAGCCTTCACCCGGACGGCTTTCCACCCGGATCTCCCCCCCCATCATGGCGACCAGCCGTTTGCAGATGGCGAGCCCCAACCCCGTGCCGCCATAGTTGCGGGAGGTGGAGTCATCCGCCTGGGAAAAGGAGTCAAAAAGCTGGTCGATTTTTTCCGGGTCGATGCCGATGCCGGTATCCCGTACCGAAAAGCCCACCCGCACCCAGTTGTGTCCCTGGCTGTGGCGTACCACCCGTACTTCGATCTCCCCCTCTTTGGTAAATTTGACCGCATTGCCTGCCAGGTTGAGCAGCACCTGCCCCAGGCGCAGGGGGTCTCCCATCAGTTGTCGGGGCAGCGCCGGGGAGGTGGAAAATATCAGCTCGACTTGGCTTTGCTCCGCCATACGGCCATCGAGCAGATTGCGCAGGTTGTCCATCACCTCCAGAAGGTCAAACTCCACGGATTCAAGATCCATCTTGCCTTCCTCGATTTTGGAAAAATCGAGAATGTCGTTGATGATCCCCAGCAGGGAGTGGGAAGCGGTGCGGATTTTGCCGAGATAGTCCGACAGTTTCGGCGACATGTCGTTTTTCAGCGCCAGATCCGTCAGGCCGATGATGGCATTCATCGGGGTGCGGATTTCATGGCTCATGTTGGCCAGAAAGGCACTTTTGGCCTGGTTGGCCTCTTCGGCGGACTCTTTGGCTTGGGAGAGGGCCTGGGTGCGCTCCCGGACTTTTTCTTCCAAAGCCAGCAGGGAGGCCTCATAAGCGGCCCGGGAGTGTTCCCGTTCCGATACGGTTGCCGCCAGCATATAGCCCACCACGGTCATGGCGCTCAAAAAGGCGTATAGATCGAGAATGGTGGCGTTGAGGCTTTCCCGGACAAAGGGCCCCTGACCGTTGGTGCTTCCCCAGAGGGCGATGAGGGTGATCAGCCCGGCTGCGAGCCCCGCCCCTTGTTGCTTGAAGTGACCCCCGGCCCAAATCACCAAGGGAAAACCGAGATAGGCCAGAGGTGGCGCCAGATCTCCCACCAGATAGCCCCCATAGATCCCCAGGGTGACTGGAATCAGGCAGCCGATGAGGAGGAGCATCTCGGTGATTTTTTTCCAATCCAGCTGCTCCCGCTGCCACTGGCCCGCTGTCAGCAGAAGAGGGGTGATGACCAAAACGCTCATGGCATCCCCCACCCACCATAAAAACCAGGTGGGCATGATATCCTCCCAAGCCACCTTGCCGGTCAAGCCCAATCCCCAGATGCCACACAGGGCGTTTACCGCTGGTGCCACCCCCACAGCGATCACCGTAAATTGAATCACCCCGGTGATGCGGTCCATGCGGGTGGTAAAGCTGGCCAGGCGACGCAAAAGATACCAGGCGGTGAGGGCTTGCAGGGATTGACCCAGGGTGATGAAGAGTATGGCGGGAAGGGGGAGGTGGCGGGTGGCTGTCAGCAGCAGCGCCCCCAAAGCCACGCCCAAAGCCATGCGAGGGCCGTGGAGCAGCACCGCTGCGGTGGCGATGGCGGTAGGGGGCCAGCCCAGGATAAAGCTCTCTTTGGCAAACGGCACCAGCAGCCAGGCTTGCCCTGCCAGCAGATACGCCGCTGCCCAAGGGAGCAGGTGGCGTAGCCACTCCCGGTTGGCGGAGGCGTTTCGTTCAGTTTGTGCCTCTGTTTCAGTCATCTCCTCCCCCCCTTGTCGTACGACTCCCCCTTTGGGATGCAGCTCCTCTTTTAATTGTGCTTTTCCGTGCGTTGACACCCTTGCCCGTCAGCTTGTCTCAAGCCTGTGGAGATCTGTTTTGTTCAGCATGGGCGAACTGTTTAATTTGATAGGCTCGCTTTTTTATGAAGGATGCCCGCTTTTTTATGAAGGATAGCGTTGAGCCGAACCAGGGAGGAGGGTGTGCTTGGAGGCTGGCATCCGGGATATTCATCTTCCCTTCAAGGCAGCCAATTCCGCTTCCAATCTCTGAATGCGATCCAACAACATCGCTTCCCGCTCTTGCCGTTGTTTGGCCTGGTTGAGGTGAACCAGCACGCGGGAGTTCAGCAGGTTGGGATTGATGGGTTTCAGGATAAAATCCACCGCCCCCAGCATCAGCCCCTTGGCCTCATCCAGGACGCCATCCTGGCCCGTTAAAAAAATAACGGGAATGGTGGCGGTCTCCGGGTTGGACTTGAGCCGGCGGCACACTTCATGGCCGTCCATCTCAGGCATCATGACATCCAGGAGGATGAGATCCGGCTTTTTCTTTTCGACGATTTTAAGGGCCATTTTGCCGTTGATTGCCGCTTGAACCATATAATTTTTGCCTAGCACATTTTTGACCACATCGATGTGGCTCGGCGTATCATCTACAGTGAGAATTGTCTGTCTGGGCCCTTCCTGGCTCATGGTTATCTCCTGATGGAAAAACGGCAGATTCATCACTCTCAATTTGGGAAATCAGTCCATACTTTAACACAGGCTTTCTTGCTTCCCAGGTAAGATTATTGATGATTCCCAATCGTTATTCCAGATCTGTTTCGAAATAGTCGGTGGATTGGGTGGCAGATGATTCCATGGAGGTTTGGCTGTAAACAGGGTGGTGGCAGGCAATTATCGATGATGGCAACAGGCTTGCGATGCTGGAAACAGGCTTGGTTTTACGCCTGGTGAGGGGATCTCGCTTGATTGTGGTATCCATGATAAGATATCTGTTTGAAGTGTTTTGGAGCAATTATGATCCTGTTTGAGACCGATTTGTTCTGTTTTTGAGGGTGATTGCGATGGAATTTATCGGTTTCGAGCCAAAACAGTCTGACATTTGCTGCTGGTTTGAATCTGAATTGGACGATCCGTGGGGGGGCTCATGTCTTGGAAAATCGAACTCATTACTTTAAGCGATGACTCCCGAAAGGTGTTAAATTTTGACCATTCCCAAGTTCGTTTCGGGCGGGTGGAGAGTGTCCGCAACGGGGGCTTGGTTCTTAAAAACGATATCGTTTTGGACGCCTTGGCGATTTCCCGGTTTCATGGGCTCTTTACAGCCAGTGGCGCCACCTGCCTCCTGGAGGATCTGGAAAGCACCAACGGTACCTTCCTGTGGTCCGAAAAGGGGTGGAGTCGCATCTCGGGCAAAGTGCAGTTTCGTCTGCCAGCCGTCATTCGCCTGGCCAACGCCTATCGTCTGAATATGGATTGGCAGGTGGACCCCAATGAGTCAGCTGCCAGGGAGGAGGATACCACCGGGGTTACGGTGCTCCACAGCCTGGAGGGGGTGCGGCGGGATGAAGCGATTTTGGTGCTGGACCAGTGCGGCTCCTCGGAGATCGCCAACATGTCCGACCAGATGGCCTACAACCTCAAACTCCGTTTAAGCCAAATCGCCGACAAGCTGGTCCCTCCCTTCCACCCCACATTTGCCAAATCCACCGGTGATGGCTTTCTCTATACCTTTGCCACCGCTGTGGATGCCCTCAATGCCGCTGCCAAGTTGGCCCGGGCCATCGAAAAACGCAACGCCAGAAGCAACAACCCCCCCATCCATTTTCGCATTGCTCTGCACTACGGCAAGGTCTACGCCATTCCCACCGCCGGAGCGGATGTGCATGGTAACGACATCAACATCGCCTTTCGCATCGAGGGGGTGAAGGAAAACGCCCTGGATCGGATTCCGGACTATTTTCCCAAGGAAGACCGAATCCTAAGCTCCGAAGATTTTTGCCGGCGCTGGTTGGAAACCGCTCCCGATGCCATGGGACTCTCCTACACTTATTGTGGGGCCGCCACTCTCAAGGGGATTTCTGAACCCGTGGGTATTTTTCATATTCGAGATGCCGGGGAAGAGGTGGCTGTCTGAGCAGGGGGTGGGTCTGTTCCGTTCCTCCCGGCTTTCGGTGAGCCTGCGGACTGTCTGGAAATATTTATTTGGGTCATCAACCATTTCGGCATTTTGTTAATCCATTCATTAGGTAAAATCTACCCGGGTATGCACCTCATCTTCCTCCATGCTCATGAAAGTAGTGGCAGCCAGTGGCAGCCATTTGGGGGCTACAGACACTGCCAGGGATATTTCAATCATGACGGGGAGAGGCCAATGCCTGAGCAGGAAAGCCTGAACAGACCCTCCTGGCTGCCGGGATTTTTAAACAGGTTGGCCGATCCCGCTATCGATACCGTGTTGCTGTGCGGCTGTGGTGGCGGGTTTGATTTTGTCCACGGTATGATCCTCTATCCGGAGCTTCAGCGTCTGGGTAAAAAGGTGATCATAGGCAGCTACTCCTTTGGCCGGCCCGAGGAGATCGGCGAGCCTGCCGAAACCGTTTTTTCCCAGTCGGGAGCCGTGGTCAAACAGGTCACGGGAAAGAGTCAACCCAAACCTTCCTATGGTCCCGAGGTACATCTTTGTCGTTTTCTCGATAGCCGGTTTCCCCAAGAGGCCCCCCACTTTATTTACGCTTACTATGCCCGGGTTTTTACGGTTCCCCTCCTGAGCCGATTTTATCGGCAGCTGGTGGAGGCGCATCGGATCGATGCCATTGTGTTGGTCGATGGCGGTTCTGATTCATTGATGGCAGGGGATGAGGAGGGGCTGGGGGATCCCATTGAGGATGCGGTTTCGGTCGCTGCCGTGGCAGGGCTCGAACCATTGAAGGAAAAACTCCTGATCACCATCGGCTTTGGTGCAGACCGTTTCAACCAGGTTTCGGATGCGGCTTCGTTGCGGGCGGTGGCGGAGTTGACCCGCTTGGGGGGCTATCTCGGGGCTTTGGGATTGGATCCAGAGAGTGCGGGCTTCCAGTTTTACCGCTCGGCTTTGGATTATATCCAAGCGGGTCAAGGACCGGGAGGATTCCGTTCAGTGATTGCAGGGGCCATCCTTGCCGCTGGGGAAGGGGCGTTTGGTAGTGGGCAAGTGCCAGCGCGCTTGCAGCCTCGGGTGGGGCCTGGAGAGATGTTTTTGTGGCCGTTGATGGCCATGTTGTGGGGATTTGATGTCGATCGTGTAGCCGAGCGTTCTCTTATCTGTGACTGGATCAAGGGGTGTGCCACCATTCCGGAGTGTCAGGCGGCTCTCTGGGAGGGGAGGAGTCGTCTGGGCAAAGGGATTCGAGGGGTGGAAAATCTACCCCGGCATGAGGAGATGCGCTATGAGGGGTGATGGGATTCAATTCAGGTTGAAGGGGAAGATTTGGGATGCCCTACCGATTGTTCCAGCAAACTCAAATTTACACAGCCAGTGACTGCCTGGACAGCGGCTGACCTCTTCGCCATTCATTGGACACTTTGGCAGCAGCACCATAAAGCCGAATTTTCAGCAGAGTCCTTGGGGGAACACGTCTACCGGCTGTGTAGGACTTCCATGTCCCAACCAGCGGTGTGTGTGATACCAATTCCGGTTCAACAGGTGAGTCAAACAAAAAAACGTTTAGCCACAGAGGGCACGGAGAACACAGAGAAAACCAAAATCGAGCGTAACTATTCAGCTTCGTTAGACTGCATGAAGGAGGGCCGCTGACCTTCAAACAGCAATTGCAGGGCTTCGGAAGCG
>JADFZT010000010.1:0-23658 GCA_015232395.1 Magnetococcales bacterium
GGTAAAAAAGGCTTGATTGATGCGCTTCAGGTGCCTGGCTGCGCTCTCCTTCTCCTGCTTGGCTTTCTCCAGCGCCTTGAGCTGCTCTTCAGTCAGAATGCCACCCTCTTGTGCTACACGAACTTCCAGGGCCTTGAGACGCTTCTTGAATATCTCCAGGTCATGCCGCAACCAAACCGAACGGACGCCTCCGGGAGAGATGAAAATACCTTTCTTTTTCAGCTCATTGGAGACACGGAGTTGACCATAAGCAGGAAAGTCGAAAGCCATCTGAACCACGGCTTTCTCAATCTCAGGATCGACCCGGTTCTTCAGGACAGGTTTCTTGCGGCTAATCTCTTGGAGCGCCCGTTCTCCGCCCTGTTCATAGAGAGCCTTGAAACGGTAGAAACTATCACGGGAGTAACCCATCACCTTGCAAGCCCGGGAAACACTCCCCAGCATCTCAGCAAGGTTCAGTAGCCCTAGCTTGTTCTTGATGATCTTCTCTTCAGTGTTCATCTCTGACATCCTCCTCGTTGGTGATGATCCATCCTACCACGAATGTCAGATTAAGTCTTGTCTATTACACAGAAGCAGGGCCACTGGCTTCGACTTCATACTGGAACCCCGATCAGAATGGATCGTGAGTTGATCCTGTCGGATTTCTTGTTTTTCGCAGGTCTCCGATATCAGCCGTTTGGCCAGTTCCGCCGACTCCTGTGGGGCGATCATCCAGCCCACCACGAAGCGGCTGAAGATGTCCAAGATGACGTACAGGTAGTAGTACGTTCACTTCTGTGGCCCTTTCAGTTTGGTGATGTCCCACGTCCACACCTCTTTCGACCTGATGGCCAACAGCTCTGGCTTTTCGTAGCGGGGATGCCTTCTCTGATTGCGCCTTTCTCGTACCTCGTTTTCCCCAGTCAGAATGCGGTACATGGTCCGGACCGAGCACAGGTAGCGTTTCTCCTCCAAAAGCGTGGTGTACCACTGCTGGGGCTTGGTCCATGAACCGGTCAGAATGCAATATATCCAACGTCTCCTGACGCTCCTCATCGCTCAGGGACAAAGGAGGGCGGGGGCGAGGCTGAGCCACTACCGGGACCGTGTTTCGCTGTTTCGTTTGATAGTACCTGGAACGATTGAGCCCCAGTGCCTCGCAGGCGGATTGAATACCCACTCTTTCGCCCAACGTCTCCGTGGCCTCCATCAGGGCTTCTTTCCAGCTTTTTCGGGCATCAGGGCAATCCCCAGAAGTTCCGAGTTTTTTTTGGAATTCTATGATCACCCCGGCCTTCTCCAATTGCTTGCGCAGGCGGGCAATCTCTTGTTCCTGGGCTTCAACACGACGGGCCAATGGATTGACCGGATCCTTTTTCCTTCCACGTTTCCGAGGGGATAAACCGTTCAACACGCCTTCTTCACGCTGCTGTCGCCATTTGGTCAGATGCGAGGAATGCAATCCCTCTCGACGCAGCAAAGATCCGATTCCACCCGGTTCGGTACATCGGTCGACTTGGTCCAGAACCTGGCGTTTGTAAGCTGCTGAAAGCCTTCTTCGACACACTTTTCCAAGGATTTCAGGGTCAGGACGATCTTCGGTTGGCAAAACCAATTGTACGGTTTTGGTCTTCACAATATTTTACCTCCCCGCCCTACACTAAATTATCAGGGGTTCAGTGTCTCGCTATCATTGGCACAGAGGGCATCGGAAAACATTGACCTTTTGAGTGAAATCCTGAAGTCTGACTGTCGTTTGAAAGCAGCTCTTCATGGGAAGAAGGCCCTGAAGAGCATTGCCAGGAGTTTCTCAGGCCTCATTTTTCAAAAGTTGTAAAAAACCATGAAAAAGTTGAAAGCCTTATAGGAAGGGAACCAAGTCATGTCGATTCAAAAGGCCATTGAAAAGGCTTTCATGGATTTTCCATCCAAATATTTTTCCTCATTTCAGTCCATGGCTGATCATTGCACACCTTCTTCCCATAAGCTTTTCGCATATGGTCCGGAGTCTGGAAATCTTCCCATGGTGGAAATGGGAGATGTTCCTGCAAATGATGAGTGGTTTAAAGAAGCTTGGAACCATTCTCTTCCCAAATTAAAAAAAGCCATCCACATAAAAGAAAAGCTGGTTACTGCTTCAGAAGATGTTTTTTTATTTAAAGACAGGAATGCTTTCAAGCAAGATTTTAACAAAATAATGGATGGCTTGAGCGTTGTTCTTTCAGCACGCTGTTTGGATGTTGCCCAAAAAGAGCTGGTCAGTCTGAAAAATAAAATTAAAAAGCAAAAAATGAAGTCCAGTCATTATCGAGAATTATGCGCCGGAGCACCGCGCATTCATTTTATTCGGACAACCCAGTCACAATATAAAAATAAAATTGCCGCATCTGAGCTGTTGGTTGATAAAGCGGAAGGCCGCATTTCAGAGATAAAAGATGGTTTCGCAAGGGAAATCAATCAATATGGGTTTACACTTTCAACCGAGCAAGTCGATGTGCTTCTCACTCGGGTAGATTCTGATGCGATTATTCGGATGACCTCGGTGTTTGATACGGTAAAGGCCATCTCTGAAAAACTAATGGAGTTGACAGATCAATCAGGTGAAAATCTTGAGATTGCAAAAAAATATTACAAAATGCACGTCGTCTTGCTTGAGTTGATCATTTATATGCAAAACAAATATTTGGATGAAATGGATAAAGTGTATCTGCCAAAATTACAGGATATTCTTGATCGTGTCGGTCAAGTGCAGCAAAAAGCGATGTTGGAAATAAAGCAGGAAAAGAGTGTTGATCGCAGGAAGATTTATCGTTCAAACATTAAGGCGCACCAGCTGACCTTGAAAACCGCCAGGCTTTATCATAAATCGTTGGAATCCCAGCGGGCCAAAATTATAAAAGCAAAAAAAGCGACTGAACGTGATCTGGCTCTTGCCAATAATACATTGGACACGGTGATGGTTAATGCTGATTTTATGGATTTGATACAGACGAGCCGGAAAACGTTCGATTCTATCATCAACCTGAATGTGCCAAGCTTGATTCCTTTCAAAAACAAGGAAATCCAAAGAAAATTTGAGGAAATCTCCACCATGATTTCTCCTGGAGCCAACGTGTAAACGAATAATGATTTATCTTTGCAAAATGTTGTTTTGTTGTTTAAGCTTGTTTTGATTTGGGCAACATTTCTGAAATTTCAACGCCATAGAGTGAGATGCACCGATGGAAAATAAAAAATATACTCCCGAAGCCATAGAGGAATTTGTTCTGGAGATGCCGGATTCCCAATGGAGACAATTTGTCGACCTGGTTTTGGCTGAAGATGAGCGGAAATCCAGCCAAATTCGTGAATCCGCCAAGGAAGCTCTGAAGGCAACAGCTGAGCAGTATGGTTTTTCTCTTGAGGAGTTGCTGCCTGGGGGAGGCTCTCAAAATTCTGCTTCGTTCCAGGATGATAAAATCCCGGCCTCAGCTCTGAAAACTTTGCAAAACCTTTCCCCAAAGGGGTTGTACAACCCGGAAGCGCCACCGGAATACCAGCACTATCACATTCCAAAAGGTAAAACCCGCTGGGTGAAAGTTCGCCCATGGCTTAAGGAACGATTGCTTCAGATCAAGGCCACCCATGGCCGGTTTCCTACGAACGCTCTTTCAGCTTTGGTTGAAGAGTATCCGGTTGATGAATCATCCGCGGTTGATGGGGTATTCAATCGATAGGAGGGTCTCTCGTCTTCTTGGATAGGGAAGCCATCACAGATGGTAGACCTGCCATGAGCTTGGAAGAGAACAAAGGCCAGTCTATTTCCTGCTGACCCCACCCACAGTCGTTTTGCACCTGAAAAGGTGCCTCATTTCCTTCTGAATGATCAGCCGGAAAGATTTTTTGGCCCGCCTGGTTTGTTCCAGTCGCTTGTTTCCATGTCTGATGAAATGGTTCTTCTGTAAAAAAACCAACCAAAATGTTGGCTATTTTGTGTTATCTTTGCACTATGAACGTCCATGCTAAAAAAGGGGGGGCTTAAATACGGGCCTGCCCCAGCCATTAGCATTGGAAAAAAACGGTCATCTCCGTCAAGTAGCCACATTCCCGATTGCCATGCCCGAATTGAAAAATATTCTATCCAGGCACACCCCCCGGTTAGCGAAAAAGGTAAAACTTTTTTTCACCGGCCTGCTCTTTTTGTTTTCCACCCTGGTGCCGCCCATCTCCTCGGGTACTGCCAATCCTTTCAGCTTGGCTGTTCTCTACCCGGACATACAGGGGAATTATCGAAAGGTTTTTCAAAAAATTCTTCAGGGGGTGCGAGACCATCCGGATGCCCGGGTTGCCACCCTTCCCCTGGGGCCTGAGACCACCCCTGATATTGTCCGGGGCTGGTTGGATCAACATGGCCATCAGGCGGTGCTGGCACTGGGCATGCGTGGTTACAAGTCGATCAAACAGTTGGGGTTGGAAAAACCAGTCGTGGTGGGGGCTCTGGTGATCTCCCCGAATGGCATCACCGGCATCAGCCTGGCAGGCTCACCCCGGGCGTTTATGACCCGGCTCACCCGAATCGCCCCCCAGGTCCGGCGGGTCTTTATCGTCTACAGCAAAGCCAACTCCGGCTGGCTGGTAGAGTCAGCCCGACAAGAGGCTGCTCCTCTCGGGTTGACTATCGAAGCCCTGGAAGCCACGGATAGTCGGGAAGCCGTGGACCAATTCCAGAAGGTTTTGGGAAAAATTCAGGGTCCAACCGACGCCGTCTGGCTGCCCCTGGACAGCGTTATTCCCAATGGGACGGTTTTGCCCATGTTGCTGAAGTCGGCTTGGGATAAGCGCTTCGTCATCTTTTCAAACAATCCTTCCCACACGCGCAAGGGGGCGTTGTTTTCCCTCTATCCGGATCATCAGGCCATGGGACGTCGGTTGGTGGATTTGACCCTGGACCAGATTGTCAATCTGCAAAAACCCCATGTGATCGCCACCGAGGATTTAAAAATAGCCGTGAACCGTCGGACTGCTTCCCATCTGGGCCTGGAGTTGACATCCCAAAATCTGAGGGGATTCGATCTGGTGTTCCCCAATCGACGTTAAAAGCGATCAGAGCCTGAAGCTGATGAGGCATTTTTTCCCACGCCCGGGATTCCGGGGGCAGCTCTTTTTGATTATCACCGCCGGGGTGGTCGGGGTCTCCCTCATCACGGCTCTCACCAATGCCTGGCTAACCACCAAACGGCTGCGGGCCATCCACCAGGAACAAGGGTTGCAGGTGACCGGTAACCTGGCCCGCCAGAGCGTGTTGGCGCTGCTCTACGACAGTGATTCCAATGCAGAAGAGGCGGTGGCAACCACTCTGGCCTTTCCTGGTATCGGCTATGTGGCCCTACTCAACGGCGAACGGGAGGTGTTGTTGGATCAAGGGCAGGTTCCTCCTGGCAGCCGCTCTCCCCAGGGGTTTGACTGGCCGGGTGAGGGGCCCCGGATGGTGGGGGAGGAAGCCGATCATTGGCATTTTATGGCGCCGGTTTTGTTGAATGCCCAGCCTGAGGGGAAAGAGCTTGGGGAAGAGTCGGTTTTTCTCAAAGATGCCAGCTCTCAGGAAATGCTGGGACATGTCTATGTATTGATGAACAAACAGATCATGCAGGGCATTCAGCAAGGTATCATCAGCAATAATCTCCTGACAGCGACTGTTTTTACCGGTTTGTGCCTGCTACTGCTCCATCTGCTGTTGGGGCGGCTGTTTCGTCCGTTGAACGCGCTCTCTCAGGTGATGGGGCGGGCTGAAACAGAGGCACCTCAACGGTGTGATATGTTGGAAGGCCCAGAGGAGATGGTCCGCATCGCTCGGGTCTACAATCGGATGATTGAGGCGATTGCCGAGCGGGACCGGCGGTTGCGCCAACATAACGAGCGTTTGGAAACGGAGGTGGAGCAACGGACCCATGAACTGGTGGTGGCCCGGGATATTGCTCTGGAATCCAGCCGTCACAAATCAGAATTTTTGGCCAACATGACCCATGAGTTGCGCACTCCTTTGCAGTCGGTGATCGGCTATGCGGATTTTGTCCGGGAGACTCTGATGGAGGAGGGGCTCCAAGAGTGTGTGAACGATCTGGAAAAGGTGGAATCCAATGCCCAGCGGCTGCTGGGAATGATCAACGAGGTGCTGGACTATTCAAAATCAGAAGCGGGACGCATGACCGTTCATCTGGAAAAGGTGGACCCACGGGATCTGGTCCATCAGGCCATGGAAACAGTCATTCCAGCCCTGGGTGAAAACGGCAACCAATGGGCGTTGGATCTGGATGATCAGGCCTCCTCGGTCTTATTGGATGCTTCCAAAATGCGGATGATTCTTGTAAATTTACTGGGAAATGCGGCTAAATTTACCAAAAATGGTCGTGTAGAAGTGACCCTCCGGCAAGATGACCGGCAGCTGGCCATTCAGGTGCAGGATAGCGGTATCGGTATGAAACCGGAACATCTGGCCGGTATTTTTGAGCCTTTCAAACAAGTAGATGGCAGCCAAAGCCGGCTTTTTCAAGGAACCGGGCTGGGATTGGCGGTTACCAAAAAATTTTGTCAGTTGCTGGGGGGCGACGTGGAGGTGAAGAGCATCTTTGGCAAAGGCTCCACCTTCCGTGTCGACATTCCCCTGCCGGTTCGTCCCCTGGTTGTTGCCGGGATCGAAACCGCTGATGCCGGAGGTGGCAGCATCTCCGGAAAGGGAGAGATATTATGATGGCTGCCACTGTTGTTCCACCTGAGATTTTGCTGGTCAACGCCGATCCTCAGGCGCGCCACGACATCCTCTCTCTGCTGGAGCCCAGCGGGAAGCAGATATTGGTGGCCAAGGATGGGCGTGAAGCGCTCCAACTGTTGGGGAAGCATCCGGTCCGACTGGTGGTGACCGATGTGGAGTTGGGGCGTTTGGATGGTTGGCAACTGACCCGACTGCTCCGCTCCGGCGTGTTGAAACCACCTGCCAACATTCCGGTGGTGGTTCTTTCTGATACCCACAGTGAACGCATTGCCCAGGTGACGGCCTCTGAGTTTGAGGTCAACCATTTTATCTCCTTTGATGAACGGATTCGCCTGGCAGAGGTGGTCGCCGAGCTGCTGGCTGAGCAGGCCGGTCCGCCTCCAAAGCCCTCTCTGTTGGTGGTGGAAGATTTTCCCGATACCGTTGAATTCGTTCGGCGGGTTCTGGGCAAGGGGTTTGATATTGAGGAGGCCACCGATGGCGAGGCGGGGCTTGCCGCTTGGCAGGCTGGTCGCCACGATCTGGTCCTGCTGGACCTGATGCTACCGCGTTTGACCGGGGCCGAGGTGTTGCGAGAAATTATCCGGCTCAATCCCCGTCAACCGGTGGTGATCATGACCGCTTACCCCGATGCGGAAAAAGCGGGCCATCTGATGTTGGATGGCGCGGCTGATTTTATTCCCAAACCCTTCAAAGCCGGGCAGTTGCGCCGGGTTTGCAGTATTGCGGCCAGGAGGGAGGATTATCTGGTCAGCAATCACCAATTTACCCGCAACCAAAAGGAACTGATCCAGGCGAAACAGGCAGCCGAAGCGGCCAACGAGGCCAAAAGCGAATTTTTGGCCGTCATGAGTCATGAGATCCGGACCCCGATGAATGCCATCATCGGTATGGGGGATTTGCTGTTGGAAACCCCGTTGAGCCAGGAGCAGCAACACTATCTCAATGTGATGCAGAGTGCTGGCAACACCTTGCTGGACCTGATCAACGGCCTGCTGGATCTTTCTCGAATCGAATCCGGTGAGTTTACCCTGGAATCATCCAATTTTTCCCTGCCTCAGATTTTAGCAGAAATTTTGGACGTCTTATCCCTGGGTGCTGAATCCAAAGGGCTGGAAATGGTCCACAGGATTGATCCGGCGGTACCGGTCTGGCTGCGGGGAGATTGTCAGCGTCTGCGCCAGATTCTGTTCAATCTATTGGGCAATGCGGTCAAATTTACCGAGCAGGGGGAGGTTTGTGTAGAAGTTGTTCGGGATCCTCAGGATTCGGAAGCCGAGGCATCCTGCAGGCTTCTGTTTACAGTCTCCGATACCGGCATCGGCATTCCGGATGAAAAGAAAAAGATGATTTTCCGGCCTTTTACCCAGGTGGACTCCTCTATCTGCCGCCGTTACGGTGGTTCTGGATTGGGGTTGGCTGTCGTTCAGCAGATGGCCGAACTCATGGGGGGAGAGGTCCGTCTGGAAAGTACCTTTGGCCAGGGTTCCCGTTTTTTTGTCTCCCTGCCATTCCAGGAAGGGGTCGCAGCGGGTTCAATGCCATCAAAGGCTGCCACCGTGGCACCTGTCGCACCATCTTCTCTACCCAAAAAGGCCACCTCCTTGCGTATTCTGTTGGCTGAGGATTCAGTAGACAATGTCCTGCTGGTTCGAATTTACCTGAAAAATTCCCTCCATAACCTGACTGTTGTGGGCAATGGCAAAGATGCGGTGGAGGCGTATATTGCCGGTGATTTTGATCTGGTTTTGATGGACATCCAGATGCCGGTGATGGATGGCTATCAGGCCACCCGGGAGATCCGCCGTTGGGAGGTGGAAAATAATCGGCCCGCCACACCGGTGATCGCTTTGACGGCCTATGCCCTGGCCGAGGATACACAACGGGCCAGCGACGCAGGCTGTAGTGCCCATCTGGCCAAGCCCATGCGTAAACAGACCTTTCTGGATACCATCGATACTGTAGTTGGTGAGGAGAGATCCAGCTGTCAAAACACCTGACCAAACTTGGGTTTTTATCTCCCGTGTCAATGGCCGGGGGATGGGGGTTAACGGGGGGGTGACTTGGTGGAAGCAAGTAGGGGAGCGGGGGTGCCGGAATGAATCATTTGAAAAAATGGATAGTGCTGGCCTGTCTCTTGCCAACCTGTTCCTGGGCGGGGGTCGATCTGGCCATGGTTCAGGGGGAGGGTGATGCCGACGTTCTCATGGCCCTGTATGGGGATGAGGAGGTGATCAGTATTGCCACCGGCTCCGAAAAGCCCCTGCATCTGGCCCCTTCGGTCGCTACAGTCATCACTTCCCAACAGATCCGTCGTATGGGGGCTACCCACCTGGACCAGGTGTTGGAGCGGGTTCCAGGGTTGCACGTGGCCGCCTCCAACGCCAGCCGAACAGATCCGGTCTATGCCATCCGGGGCATCTATTCCATGTTCAACCCCGAGGTGCTGGTGTTGATGAATGGAGTGCGTTTTCCCCATTTGATTTCGGGTGGCCGCCCCCAAACTTTCCGCATGCCGATAGAAAATATCGACCGTATCGAGGTGATCCGGGGACCGGTTTCAGCCCTTTATGGTGCGGATGCCATGAGCGGCGTCATCAACATCATCACCAAGGGGTCGGATCAGATCGGAGGCACCCGAATGGGGGTTCGCGTGGGCTCCTTCGACACCTATGAAGGGTGGATCCAACACGCCCGTCAAAGCGGTGGTTGGGATTTGGCCATGAGTATGGAGGTGGCCAAAACCAATGGGGACAACGGGCGTATCGTCGAGGAAGATCTGCAGACGGTTTTGGATGCGGCGGGAGGGACCAATTTTTCCTTTGCCCCCGGCCCCCTGGAGACCGCCAACAATATTGTCAACGCTCATATTCAGGCTGAAAAAGAGGGCTGGACCTTTCGGTTGTGGAGCTGGACCCAGCAGGGCGGTGGGCAGGGAGATGGCGCCGCCCAGGCTTTGGACCCGGTGGGGAATCAGGATAACGTGATGCTCCTGGCTGACATCAGCCATGAACAGGCCTTGACCGATGCTCTGCAACTGAAACTGCAATTAAACTATCTTTTCCTCCATCACGACTCCTATTTTCAAATCTTCCCGTCGGGGGTGATCGGTAACCCCAACACCACCGATATGCTTACCGGGATAGAGAGTACTCTGATCTACAATGGTTTTTCGGATCATAGTTTGCAGCTGTTGGGGGGGTACAAGTATGGGGATGAGCAGACCGGGGAGGTGAAAAATTTTGGTGATGGGGTTACCGCCGGGGTGATGACCGATGTGACCGATACCCCCTACAACTTCATGCCAGACATCTACAACCACCAATGGTATCTGGCGGCTCAGGATGAATGGCAGCTCTCCCCGGATTGGCAATTGACCGGAGGCTTGCGCTTCGATGCCTCTTCCGATGTTGACGGCGTCTTCAATCCGCGCCTGGCCCTGGTCTGGTCCACTCTCTACAACCTCACCACCAAATTGATGTATGGACGGGCCTTCCGAGCCCCCCATTTTGCGGAACTCCACATAGTGAACAACCCTTCCATTCTGGGCAATCCCGACCTGGACCCGGAGACCATCGAAACCCTGGAGCTGGCCTTCGATTATCGACCGACACTCAATTTGCGCACGGGTTTGAACCTTTTTCTCTATCGGCTGGAAGATCAGATCGATTATGTCCCGAATACCGGGGAGACCACCAGCACTGCCCAGAATGCCAACCGGGTGGATGGTGAGGGATTCGAAGTGGAAGCCCAGTGGCAGGCCAGCGACACCCTGGAATTTAACGCCAACTTTGCCTATCAAAAGAGCACAGACGCCACCACCGGCCAGCGCAGCCCCTACGCCCCCGCCTGGCAGTTTCAAACCGGCGTTTATTGGAATTTTCTGCCAGACTGGTTTCTTTACGGGGATCTCAACTGGGTGGGAGACAGGCCCCGGGCAGAGGGGGATACCCGCGCCAAGGTGGATGACTATGCGATCGTGGATTTAACCTTGCGGCGGAAAAACCTCTGGAACAACTTTGATGCCGCACTGATCGTGCGCAATCTGTTTGATACCGAAGCCTATGAACCCGCCCCAGCAGAAATCCCCAATGACTATCCCCTGGAAGGATTGGGCATCTTTGGGGAAATTCAATACCACTTCGGTTCCGACTGACTGTTTTTCACGGCTCATCCCATGCCCCCAGACGGATAGCCTGCCAGGAGTTGGTCGAGGGATTGTTCAGCTGGGTGGGGACGGTTTGGTTTGATGTCAGCTTGCAGGAGAACGCAGCTTTATCTACGTAGCGGCAAGGCCTGCAAGACTTTCAACAGGCGCGCTTTGCGAATGGGTTTGGTCAAGTGCAGATCACATCCAGCCGCTTTGATCTGCTCCGACTCTTCGACCAAAGCGTGAGCGGTCAAGGCGATGATAGGGGTGGGATCTATTTTGCTCTCCGCTTCCCATGTCCGTATTCTTCGCGTCGCTTCATAGCCATCCATGATCGGCATCTGAATGTCCATTAAAACCAGATCGAAGCGACCATTCTTGAACTTTTCAACCGCTTCGGCGCCGTTCACCGCAACATCGATCCGACACGCTTCCTTTTTCAGATAGCTCTGGATAACCATTCGGTTTTCCTCGGTATCTTCCACCAGCAGAATATGGATCTCCTGGACCGGTCTCCCCATTTCCTCTTGGGATAAGATGCTTTTTGCCTTTTCTTTCTCCCTTGGCAGCGCCTCTTTATCGAACTGGAGCAGTGGAATGGAAAAGGTGAATGTGCTGCCTTTGTCCACCTCACTTTGCAAAATAATTTCCCCACCCATTCGATCCACAAGGCGTCGACAGATGGTGAGACCGAGTCCTGAACCGCCATATCTGCGTGTGGTAGAGGCATCGGCTTGGGTGAATGGTTGGAATATTTCGGTCTGTTTTTCCTTGGGGATGCCAGGACCACTGTCTGTTACCGCAAAGGAAATGATGGCGCCTGATTCCGGTTTGATACGGAGATCCACAAAACCGGCCTGGGTAAACTTGATGGCGTTACCGATCAAGTTTAAAAAAACCTGCCGGATTCGGGTTGGGTCTCCTTCGACCCATTCGGGGGTGTTGTCATCCACATGATGTTTCAGTGTGAGACCCTTGTCCAAAGCGGCAAAGGTAAAATGTTTGAGCGTATCGTTAATCAATTCCAAAAGATTGAATACTGTTCTTTCCAGGGTCAGCTGGTCCGCTTCAATTTTTGATAAATCCAGAATATCGTCGATCAGGGCCAGGAGTTGCTCCCCTGAATTGTTGAGATTTTTGACAAACCAGGCTTGGGTATCGGTCAGATCGGTATCTGTCAGAAGCTCCCCCATACCCAGGATGGAATTGAGGGGGGTACGGATTTCGTGGGACATGGTCGCCAAAAAGGTGCTCTTGGCCTTGTTGGCGGCTTCGGATCGGGATTGGGCGTTGCGGGCAAATTCCATCTCCCGCTGTTGGGAAATGTCTTCCACGCTGGACAAGATATGGGTCTTTCCCTCCACCTCCAGGGTGCGTCCGGAGAGGCGTACCGGTACCAGGTGGCCATCCCGGTGGAGGTACTCCTTTTCGTAGGGGCCATAATACCCCTCCCGCTCCAGAAGCTCCAATTGGCTCTGTTCCTGTTTTTGGTATTTTTTTGGAGTGATTTCCCAAAAGGAGAGGCGTTTCACCTCTTCTTCCGAGCGCCCCAAAATACGGGCAAAGGCAGGATTGAACTCCACCAACCCCCCTTTCATGTCGATCAGGGCCAAGCCGATGGGGGAAGAGTCGAAAAGGGTGCGTACATACGCTTTGCTTTTCAGCAGGGCCGCCTCGGATCGTTTCCGGTCGGTGATATCGGTCAGCACCGAGATAAAGCCTTCCGGGAGGCCATCGGGGCCATGTTTGAAGGTCCAGTCGATCTGAAGATCGATTTCCCGGCCATCTTTGGTGCGGATTTGGCTGAAATAGGGCGTGGGCTCGGGCTGCTCTGCCAGGAGCCACTGGATATCAGCCCGGGTTTTTTCCCGCTCCCGGGGATCGGCAATAAAATCGTAAATACTGCGCCCAATAATCTCTTTATCCCCAAACCCCCGCAAACGGCATTCGGCAGCGTTGGCAAACAGAATGGTCCCCTCCCGGTCAATCTCCTGAATGCCATGGGGAATGATATCCACCAGCTGGCGAAAACGCTCTCGGCTCGTTTCCAGATCTTTGGTTCGGGCAGAGACCTGGGCGCGCAGGCTGAAGCTCCAGAGTCCAAAAAGAAGGAGCGCCCCCCCCCCTGAGACCAAAAGCCAGGAAAGCCATTCCGGGAAGTGCCATTTGGTGGAGACACCCCCTCCGGAATAGTAGGCCAGGGTTCGAAAATAGAAAGAGTTGTTGTTCTGCTTCCAGGCCTGTAGGCGGGTATCGATGGCCGTGAGAATGTCTGCATGGGCGCCTTCCGGTGCGGCAAAACGCAGCCCGAAGGGCTCATAGATGATGGTGGAGCGGCTGACCTGGAACTCATGCTCAAAGGCGTAACCAAACAGGCTGGCGATGGCAGCCGCCTCGGCGTGTCCTTCAGAGACCGCTTTCATCGCCTCACGGTAGCTGGGGAGGGGGATGAGTTTGCAGCCAACCTGGAACTTGTTGCACAACTCCTCCAGGCGAATACCGAAGAG
Source organism: Magnetococcales bacterium (assembly GCA_015232395.1). Taxonomy (NCBI): domain Bacteria; kingdom Pseudomonadati; phylum Pseudomonadota; class Magnetococcia; order Magnetococcales; species Magnetococcales bacterium. The sequence goes on from JADFZT010000010.1 coordinate 13,388, forward strand.
ACCGTTACGCATCACGGCGATGCGTTGACCCTCCAAATCCAGAATGTTGCGAAATGCGAGGCTTGGCTGCTGGTAAATCTGCCCCCAGACCATCACCACCGGTTCTTGGCTGTAATCCACATACGCATCACGCCCAACGTCATAGGCGATGGTGGTGATCAGATCCAACTTTCCCAGGGAGAGAGCCGCCAGATGGTCGGCCCAGGTTCCCCAGACAAATTCAATCTTCCACCCCTCCAAGCGACCGATCTCCCGGATCAGATCCACATAGATTCCCCGGGGAGAGCCGTCGGCATCCTGGAAAACCTGGGGGGGATTGTCGTAAATACCCACAGTGAGGGTTATGTGCTCTGCCTGTGCTTTTCCGGTAAAGAGCGCCATCAGCAGAGAGATACACAAGACAAACCGTTTCATAAATGATTTCCTACACGGAAGACCCCTCGTGTTTTGATCAAAGCAGACCCGCTACCATCGTTAATTTTAGGGTGATCCTAACTGATTTTATGCGCAGATAAAAGAAATGGGTCTTTTTTCCAGTGTACGATTGATTGGATAATGCGGAAAACATCGTGCTACCTTGGCCTTTGTAGTCCCTGTTTGGATGCGCATAATACAGGGACTCTGGGGTCTGATAGATCGATAGATGGGAGAATTTGTCATGGGAACGATGGTTTTTCTGCTGCTGCTGTTCGGGGCGTTCAATGCCGAGGCTGGCTGGATGGATTCTGCTGAAAATGCCTGGCAGAAGACCCAGGTGGTAACAGGTGAGGTGTTGGAGGCCACCAAGGAGGCGGGTGGTGAGGTGTTGGAGGCCACCAAGGAGGTGGGTGGTGAGGCTTGGGATGCCTCCAAGGAGGTGGGTGGTGAGGCTTGGGATGCCTCCAAGGAGGTGGGTGGTGAGGCTTGGGATGCTTCCAAGGAGATGGGGGGGCAGGCCCTGGATGCTTCCAAGGAAGCGTTGGCATCTGCGTCGGAATCATCCTCAGAGCCAGAGAGTCGTGGCCCCTCACCGGAAGAGCGGTTTGCCGATATTTGGGAAGAGGTTTTACAACACCTGGATGATGGCTTGGTCGTTTTTGACAAAATCAAGGAAGCCCCGGATTCTGTTTTTATCGGCGAAGATAAAAAATCCCTGCGCAAGGATTTTAACGAAATTTTGGACGAAATGATCGCCATGCTGGATGATCCCGGCATTCGGGCGCTGCGGGAGCGGATCGATTCCCTGCGAAGCCAGATCGAAGAGACCAAGAGGGAGATTGCCGACTATCGGGAAAAAAGGGTCACGGCCCCTCGGAAACATATGGTCAAAACCACCAAGAATGGCTATGACCGGCGTATCCAGGAGGCGGAAGAGGATATCGTTGGATTCGAACGGGAGATCGATGCAACCCACCTGCAGTTGGTCGAGCATTTCAAGGCCATCGGTCTGGAGTTGGACCTGAATCAGGTGACCGTTCTGCTCTCCCGGGTTGATTCGGACAATATTATTCAGATGTCGGTGGTGTTCGATATCTTGAAAAAAATCACTGCCCAGCTGATGGCCTTGACTGAAAGCAGTGAAGAAGAGATCAAGACCGCCAAGCGATACTATGGCATGCATGTGGTGTTGATCGAAGCGGTTCTCCACATGCAAAGCAAATATATCGATAAAATCAGTAGCGAATATCTGCCCAAGATCGACGAAATCACCGATAAAACCCTCTCCCTCTCCCGAGCCACCCAGAAAAACATCGCCCGGGAATCGGACGCCCGGCGCAAGGAGATCTATCGGAAAAATCTCCAGGCCCAGGAGCTGACCCTCAAGGTCGCCCGGCTCTATGTGGATAATCTCAAGAGCCAGCGGGAAAAGGTGGTGGTGGCGAAAAAGAAGGCGATGGATGATTTTAAACTCGCTGACAATACCTATGAGACGGTCAATGTCAGCGCCGACCTGGTGGATCTACTCAACAGCAGCCAGGACGCCTTTACAGCAGTGATGACCCTACAAGTACCTGAAATCGTTCCTTTCGAGAGCGCTGAAATGCAGAAAAAATATCAGGAGCTTTCCCGGATGATCCAAGCAAAATAGGTTCCGTTGAAGTAGGGCGGGGGTCTGATCACCCTCAGGGATTCCGACTGAACGTACCCCGCCCCTCAAAGGGAGCTGGAATCAGTTGACTGGCTCCACGCCACTCAGGGTGGCCTGGTTGGCTATTTCCATCTCTTGTTGCAACTTTTCCCGGTTGAGCCACCACTGCCCATCCACCATGGTTTCCAGCATCTCCATCGCCTCGGGAATAAAATAATCGGGATCTTCCAGGCGATTTTCCTGCATCCAGGCGATAAAGGCGGGTTCGTCGGACAGGTTTCGGGCCTCCCGGAGGGCTTTTACCATACCCATGGCCTGCATCTGGGCAAGCTCCCCATCCGCCTCCCCAACCCCTCTGCGGGCCGCCATGAAATTGGCCAACGCTGCTACCAGCCCAGCCCGTTCATGGAGGGGACTGAAACGGACAAAGGCCAGGTTCAAAGCGAGCACCACTTCTGAGATTGAGGCGTCGCTTTTCAAGGTGAGCCAAATACGTTGGGCCAGGGCTTTGTTGGCATCGGGGTGCCACTCTTTGGTGGAGAGGTAGGTCAACGCTTTCAAGGCGGCTGGCCAATCCCCGCCACGGCTGGCTTGCACCACGGCGTTGAGGTTGATTTGCCAATCCTCCTCCCGATCCCGCTTTTGGCTTGGGGCCTGGCCGGTTTTTTCTGCAAAGTCCTTGCCCCGCTCCACCTGGACGATCTCCAATGAGCCGGTTTTTTCCGTTTGGCTTTTCATGAGCTGTTTCCTTGGCTACTCTGGCTTCTTGTTTGAAAGCTGTTTGAGAGGGGGGTTTAATCGGTTTCGACGTCATACACCAACCATCCGACAGCTGACTATACCATTCACCGTCATTGAGAAAGAGTTCCCATGTCTGAGGTTGATGGAAAACCCGCTACTCCCCGCCGCCGAAAATCCTTGAAGCAATTTCCAGCCTGTATGGCTTGTCAGGACAATCCGGGGTTTACCTGGGCCTGCCCCTGCGGTGTCGCTTTTTGTACCCCTTGCCTCAGCCGCAACGATGACCTCTGGGACGGCGGCGGGCGCACCTGGCGCTGCCCCCAGTGTGGTCAGGAGCATCTGGGGCCCAATCGTTGATCGGTTGTGGCCGGAATGCTGCTGCTGCCGATGGTTGGTTGTGCCTATCCCTCGGAAACACGCTATCGAGCCCCCGGAGCTGATTATTCCTTTTTGCTGAGATTATCCATCACAAAACGTTCCCCCTCAAAATGGCCCAATAGCCGCCACAAGGCTTTATCGGTCCAGCCGTGGCATTGATAGGTGGCTGGGGCGAGGGAGGCATCTTCCACAGGGCGGAAGCTGAGTTCGGCAGGGCTTTTTGTGCTCCCCTCCTGCTCCAAAAAAATGGAGAGTTGGTCGAGGCGTTCATTCAGCAGTTGCAGCCGATCCCGCTCCAGGCCGGAGGTGGCGTTGCGAAAGGTGTCGGATAAAATAATCAGATCGGTAGCCGGGTTGAGGAGGCTGTCGCCATAGGCACTGCGCCGGTTGCCCTCCCACAGCAGTTCGCCAAAAAAGGAGAGTCCCACCCCCTGTTCATCGAAAATCAGCAGTTCCGGGGGAATGCCCGCCAATTTTTCCGGGGAGTTTTCCGGTGAGGGGGGAGCGCCCAGGGCGAGTCGTCTTAAACAATAAAAATGTTTTTGAAAGGTTTTTTCCCCGCCAAAGCGCACCTTGGGCATGGGCAGGAGAACGATGTCGGAGCCGGGCTCCAGGAGATGGGCTGATTCGTCTGCAAAAAAAGGCGCCAGGGTCTGCATCAGCCCCACCAACACCCGGGAGCCGCCGGTGGGATTAAAAATAACGTGAAACTGGTGCAGTCGATAGCGGGCGAGAATATCCCCACACCAACGGGTAAAATGGGCCAGGGTACGTTGCAGGGCGATGGGATCCCCTTTACGCAGGCCGGTAAAGGAGCGGGTTTCCACGCCAAACCCTCTCTCTTCCAGCCACTCCTTGATCAAAAGGGTTGCCTGGGTATCGATCCAGGCGTCGGAGTGGAGCAGGATGTGGCGGTCGTAGCTTTGGGGCATGGGTTTGGGATAGAGCCGGATGATGGCGTTCAGCTCCGGGGACCAGCGGGCGGCCTGATCTGGTGAGGCGTGGGAGAGGCGTTTTTTGACCTGGGCTACCAGCTCATCCAACTCCTGTTCAAGGCCCGGCTCCGGATTTTTGCCTTCTGCATGGGTCGCCCGTTGGCCAATCTCTTCAAGCCCGGCCACCGGATGGCGAAACAGCTGCCTGCCACAGGTGGTGAGAACGATTCTGGGATCGTCGTCCATGGCCTTCCCCTCTTTGATTAAGGAGCGGGAACGACCTACCTTGGGGAAAGGGGGCCGGCCCGCTCTGGGCAATCCTCTAAAACGTAGGCGACCCTCAAAAGTCCCCAAAGCGCCCACCCCCCAAGCATCAGGGGTGGGCGCTCTTTACCGGGGATTTGTCGGGTCCAATCCGGGAGGGTCAGCCCCCTTCAGCCCGCGCCTTGACCGCTTCCCACACCGGACGCCAGGTTTCGGTGGGTTTGGTCAGGCGTTTTTCCATGAATACGGCATAATAGAGAGCCCCTTCAGCCGTTGACCACGCTTCATCCTTGGCTGCCTGAAGGGCTTTTTCTCCCTGGGCTGCGGTCTCTTCTCCCACCTCGGCCATACATTGCCAGTAGGAGACCGCTTCGCTGCGGTTGACCATGTTTTTGGGAAGAGCCTCGGCCACTCGCAGAGAGGGGATGGCATTGTCTCTCCGGCCAAAGGTCATGGGCCAGCCGGTTTCCGCCCATTTTCGGGCTTCCCCAATGGCCGCTGACAGTTGGTCCAGCAGTTGCTGTTTGTCCATTCTTGATCTCCCGATTTCAAATCAATCCATGCCCATGTCAATGTAGCCGGTGGGGCAGATTTCCGAGCAGATGTGACATCCCACGCATTTGTCATAGTGGGTAAACATCACCTCTCCCTCGGGATTGCCCTTGAAGGCGACGATGGCATGCTGGGGACAGAAAAGCATGCACTGATTACATTCAAAACAGAGGCCACAGCTCATGCAGCGTCGAGATTCGGCCTGGGCCAGCTCCTTGCTGAGTGCTTGCAGGGTTTCATCCCAGTTGCCCTTGACAATTTCCGGGTGTTTGACCCGGCGTTTCATCTGGGGCAACATCGGAAAAAAGTCGGACTTGAGCTTCTCATACTTGATCACATCAGGCCGGGTGGGACGGGGTAGGGGCTTGCCTTGGAGATAAAGATCGATCCCCTCAGCCGCCTTGCGTCCGTGGCCGACGGCAGTGGTGAGCAGGGTGATCTTGACCGCATCCCCGCCACCGAAAACACCGGCCATCCCCCGAATCTGGTAGTTTTGATCCACATGCAGCCAGGGGCTGTCGTTGGTCGTCTCTTCCAGACCGCTCATGTCGGTGGTTTGTCCGATGGAAGCCACCACCATGTCCACATCCAGATTGAATTCAGAACCGGCATCCGGGGCATAGCGGAAAAAGGGGATGGGGTGATTCCAATCCTTCTCTCCCTTTTCCTTGCGCCGCATCTGAATGCATTTGAGCCCGGTGATGCTGTCACCCTCCCGGAGCACTTCCACGCTACCGGTCTGATAGCGCATCTCCACTCCTTCGGCTTTGGCTTCATCAAACTCAAAATCGGAGCAGTTCATCTCCTCCCGGGAGACCCCTGAAAGCAGGGTTGCCTTGGAGCCCAGACGCAGAGCCAGGCGGGCCACATCCATGGCCACATCGCCGTCACCGATCACCACCACATGTTTGCCGATGGTCATCGACTCCCCTTCGACTTCAAAAGTCTTTAAAAAGTCGATGGCGTTGGTCGCACTCGGTCCGTCAGCTCCGGGAATGGGCAGATTGCGTCCGGTTTGGGCACCCACTCCGAGAAAAACCGCACCATACTCCTGGCGCAGCTGTTCCAGGGTGATATCCCGACCGATGCGAACCCCGGTACGGACTTTGACCCCCAGATCCAGGATGCGCTGGATTTCGGCATCCAGCACTTCCCGTTTGACCCGGTAGCCCATGATGCCATAGCGCATCATGCCCCCGAGCTTGTCATTGGCTTCGAAGAGGGTGACTTCGTGGCCTTTCAAAGCGAGCTGATAGGCACAGGAGAGCCCCCCCGGTCCCGATCCAACGACCGCTACTTTGTGTCCGGTGGTTTGAAGGGGTTTTTCAAAGCCCAGATTTTTTTCCAGGGCATACTCGCCGATCACCTGCTCCACGGCGTTGATACCGATGGTCTGGTCTCGATATTGCCGATTGCAGGCGTCCTGGCAGGGGGCGGGGCAGACCCGGCCCATGACCGCTGGAAAGGGGTTGGTGAGGGTGAGACGCCGGAAGGCCGCCTCCCAGGGATCTTCGGATTTCCAGGTTCCCCGGATGAGATTATGGTAGCCGCGAATGTCCTCTCCGGCTGGGCAGCCGTTGGTGCAGGGGGGAACCCTGTCAACATAGGTGGGACATTTGCCGCTCTGATCGCCATAGGCCACGATGCGATTCAGGCCGCTCTCCACCGAAAAGGGTTCGAAGGACCAGTTTTTGGCCGTATCGTGTATCGGATTGTGTTGGGTCATGGCGCAGCCCCCTAAAACCGAATGTGGGCAGACTGGTTGAAGGAGACCCGCGCATGGCGGTAGTTGTCAATCATGCTGGCATCGAAGGGGAGGTTGGCTTCTTGGAAAAAGCGTTTCCAACCGATGCGATCGATCCACTCACCCACCCGTTCCCAATCTCTGCCTCCGGCTTTGTATGCGCCCAAAATATTTTTCAATACTTCGGTCACCTCAGGCCAGCGGGGGGGATTGTTGGGGAGGCCGTGGGCGACCAGCTTCATGTTGGTGGGTTTGGTGCGGGCATTGGAGTTTTTACCCCCCACCCAGATGGCGAGCTTGGAGTGGTCGGGATGGTTGATCTCCATGGCCGGGCAGGCTCCGAAGCAGGCGCCGCAATAGATGCACTTTTCTTCCACCACCATGAGAGAAGGCTTGCCATTGACCGTGGTGGGACGAATCGCTGCGACCGGGCAACGAGCCACAGTAGAGGGCATCTCACAGACGTTGGCCAGAATGTCGTGATTGATGCGGGGGGGGCGGGTGTGTTGCACCACGATGGCGATATCCGCCTGACCGCCGCAGTTGATTTCGCAGCAGGAGGTGGAGAGGCGTACCCGGTTGGGCATCTCTTCGGTGACAAACTCCTGGAACAGCTCGTCCATGATGGATTTCGCTACACCGGATGCGTCGGTTGCCGGAATGTCGCAGTGGAGCCACCCTTGGGTGTGGGCGATGGCTCCCACCGAGTTGCCGGTGCCGCCCACTGGATGGCCGAACGCCTCCAGCTCTTTGATCAGGGGGGCGACGTTGCCTTCGTTGGGAGTCATGAACTCCACGTTGTTGCGTACTGTCCAGCGCAAAAAGCCGTCGGCATATTTATCTGCCAGGTCGCACAGGCGGCGAATGATATCCACTGTCACCTGGCGATGGGTGGCAGCGCGCACGGTATAGAGTACATCGCCGCTATGGGCGACATGTTTGAGAACCCCTTGCCGGGGGCGCTCGTGATATTTCCACTGACCGTAATTTTTCTTCGAAACCGGGTGGAGGCAGTCGTCAAATTCCCGGGGGCCGTTCTCGATGGTTTGCCAGGACCGTTTGGTAGCCATGGGTCGTTTCTCCTTGTATGGAATGCTGGGGCGTGTGGTCCGATCCTATGCGGCGGCACCGGGATGGGTGATCTCTGATTTGAAGTAGGGATTGTCCCGGGGGTGGGAAACCATATCAATCTGAGCTTCCAAGCCCACGGCCTTGAGAAATTCCTGGATGCCGACCCGTTCGATACATTCACCGATGCGTTCGTGATCCAGGCCATTTTCAGCCCAATAGTCGATAATTTCATCCACCAGATCGATAAAGGCATCCACCTCTTCGGGGGTGTCCAGCTTCATGAAGGGCACCATCACCGAGCCCATCATGTTGCCCACCTTCAGGTGGCCCTTACCCCCTACCAGCAAGGTGACGCCACGCTCTTTACCCGGAGAGAGGGCTTTGGGCATGACGTTCAGGCAGTGCATGCAGCGCACGCAGTCCCGATTGTCGATGACCAGTTTTTTGCCTTCCAGGGTGATGGCGTTGGTGGGACAACGGGTAACCACGTTGTTGACCACATAGTCGAGCCCCTTGGCGTCGACAAAAGCGGCCACTTCGGCTTCATCCACCTGGATGTCATCCTTCCAGGTGCCGATCACCGAAAAGTCGCTCCGTTGAATGGAGTTGGTGCAGTCATTGGGGCAGCCGGAAAATTTAAATTTGGATTTGTAGGGGAGCTGGGGACGGTGGGTGAGGTCGGCGTAATATTTAAGCACCGTACGATGAGCGCTGAGGGTATCGTAGCAGGCCTGTTCGCAACGGGCGGGCCCCACACAGGAAGCGCCGGTACGCACGGTGGCACCAGCTCCACCCAGATCCCAGCCTACTTTGTTTACTTCGTCAAAACACTCTTGAACATCTTCTGCGCGAATACCCTGGAGTTGCAGGTTGCCCGTCTGGCCATGCATGGACATGAGCCCTGAGCCATATTTTTCCCAGATGTCGCACATTTCCCGCAGGGCTTTGGCGCTATAATGCAGACCGGGGGCGGGTTGAATGCGGACGGTGTGAAATTCAGCCGCCTCGGGAAATTTATCGGTAATCATGCTGTAGCGACTGATGACACCTGCGCCGTAGCCATGTACGCCAACAACGCCACCCTTCCAATAGCCCATGCGGGTTTCGTAGGAATAGTTGAGTTGGTCGAGTACCCCTCGAATCATGGTATTGCCGCTGCGTTGGGCGGTCTCTTTGAATCCCTTGATAAAGCTGGGCCAGGGACCCTTTTCGAGTTCGTCCAACATGGGGGTGGGGTTGAGTTCCAATGCTTGATCTTTTTGCTGAGGTTTCGAATCACCCATGGCCATCTCCAGAATGAAAATGTGATAGGGAGGGTAATACCCGCCCTGTGTATGGTGAATAGTGCAACAGCCAACTTGGACTTCTGACTGTAGAAAAAGTTTCAAAAATCTTGATATAAAATGATTTTTGTCAATAAAAGCTTTTTTTCGCAAAAATTAATTGATCCGTAGATAGTTTTTTTTGCCGTGGCATAATAGTGTGTGAGGGTGTAAACCCGATAGGATCAATTGAACCATGACCGGGTCAGGGAGATGAAATATGAGTCAAATGGTATGGAAAGATGAATACAGCGTCGGTATCGGATCCATAGATGATCAACACAAGCGGCTGTTTCAGCTCTTTGGTCAGCTGATGGATGCCATTCATTCCGGTGACGCGATCCAGGTTATGGATGATATCTTTTTACAGTTGAAAGGCTATGTAACAACCCATTTTCGCTTTGAGGAACAACTGATGCGCAAGGCGGAATATCCTGAATATGAGGCCCACAAGGCGGGACACGAAAAGATCAAGACCGACATTCAAAACCTGCGCAGCCGTTTTCATCAGGCCGACAGCCAGGAAGCCAAAGGACGCATCGTCGAAGAGGTCGTGGATTTTATGACCAACTGGTTGACGGGCCACATTCTCTCTTCGGATATGGACTACAGCCCCTACCTGAAGATAGCTGCCTGACAAGGCGTTTGACCGCCTGACAAGGAAACAAGGCCCAACCCGGTCAAATTTTTGATTGGCCGGTGTTGGGCTGACCTTCCTAAGACTGCTTATTCCTTTTCCTGCCTTGATCAAACCCAACCTGGGTTTGAGCGTCTTGCCATTCTTGCCACTTGTCAAAACCCGGTTTTTTCCAAACTGGAGCGGCAGTGCCATCCTTGCTCCATTTTTGTCCTTACTCCAACTCCTTCACTCTTGGAGGGAGTCCTCTCCTTCGAAATTTTTCAGGCTGGATGATTGGTTGGGTTGGATAACCATCATTATTGAACAGAAAATCCTCGTTAAAACCCAGTCTTGCCTGACGCTGTTTGTGTTGTAATGCGTTGCGTTTTTTTGGAAATCCACGAGCGACGGCTGTTATGAATGTTGCTGCATGAGATGTGGTGCAGCATTCAACTCAACACCAATGGTGATTGGCAAAGGCAGTTGGTGTTTTATTATGTTTGAGTCTCCCGCAAAAAGTCGCTCTTTTGGAAACGTGATGCCGTGCCTGGATCCTGGATTTATGGTATGATTTTTC
>JADFZT010000010.1:23765-84100 GCA_015232395.1 Magnetococcales bacterium
ACACTCAAACAGATTTTTCAGGACAACTGGGAACCCTTTCTCCTCGCCTTCAAACACTTGGTCACCATCTATGTGGCTTACAACGTTTGGAAAATCATGAACTGCCGGGAACCGGAGGGGCTTGGTTACGCCACCTATGCCTGTCCCGACCACCCCGGAGAAACATGCCACATCCCCAGGTCTTGCAAAAGCCGTTTCTGCTCGGTCTGCGCCAAAATCCAAATTGATGGATGGGTTGCAGACATGAACCGCCTGTTCCCCAATTGATCGCAGGAAATGATCCTGAAATCCGGATCACAATCGACCCTCAGTCCAAAAAAACAAGCCATCAGACAAATGAATTTCCAATTAGGATGGCTAATCTCCAACTTTGTTTTTCCGAAACATCGAGATAGTCATCGCTCCAGTTGATCAGATCCACCATTATGTTTTACTCCTGGAGAATGATTCATTCTGAACGAACAGGTGATCAGGTGATGCCAGCCTTGGCTTTGAGATCTTCCTCAGAGTCGCCAAACTCCTCGGCAACCGCAAAAAATTCTTGGGATACCTCCAGAAAAGCATCCACCATGTCTGGGTCAAAATGGCTCCCCTTGCCCTCTTCGATGATGGCCACAGCTTTTTCGTGTGGAAATGGCGGCTTGTAGACCCGGCGGCTGATCAGGGCGTCATAGACATCAGCAACCGCCATCAGACGTGCTGAAATGGGAATGTCATCTTCCTTCAAGCCTTCCGGATAGCCGCTGCCGTTCCATTTTTCCTGGTGGTAGTAGGCGATCTCTTTGGCGAAAAGTAAAAAATTATCTGCACGGCTCATGGATTTTTCAGCAGCGGCAATGGCGTCGCGGCCATAAATGGTATGTTTTTTCATCTCATCAAACTCTTCCTCGGTGAGACGTCCTGGCTTGAGCAGGATGTGATCCGGAACCCCCACCTTGCCGATGTCGTGGAGGGGAGCGGATTTGAAGAGGGTGGTGATGATGGATGGGGTGAGATAATCCTTGAACTTGGGATGGGTTTTGAGCTTTTCCGCAAGGACTTTGACATAGCGTTGAGTGCGGCGGATATGGTTGCCTGTCTCTGGATCCCGGGCCTCTGCCAAAGAGCCCATGGCCACCATGGTAACATCCTGCAACTCTTCCATCTGCTGGGTGCGTTCTACGACTTTTTCTTCAAGAATGTCGTTCTGACGCAGTAATAAATCCCGAGAGGTCTTCAGCTCCAGGTGGGTTTTGACGCGCTCCTTGAGAATCGGTGGGCTGATAGGTTTGGTGATGTAGTCTACGGCACCGACAGCAAGCCCCTTGGCTTCATCTTCCACCTCGGCCTTGGCGGTGAGAAAAATGACCGGAATGTCCCGGGTGGCCTCATTGGCCTTGATCCGTTGGCACACCTCATAGCCGTCCATCTCCGGCATCATGATATCCAGAAGGATCAGGTCGGGTTTTTTGCGTTCGATGATCTTGAGGGCCATTTTGCCATGGACAGCAGCTTGCACCAGATAGGTCTTGGAGAGCACTCCCTTGACCACATCGATATTGGCTGGGGTGTCATCGACCGCAAGAATGGTTAACTTGGCTTCCTGTTGCATGCTTGTCTCCTGGTGGATCATCCAAGCTGGATGATGTCGCAACCTATCCGGTTAACGATGGCCTTACTCTGCCGCATTTTTTTTCATCCAGCTATAAACCCGGTCACGATGATTTTATTTTCCAAGTTTATACCAGGCACATTTATATTGACAATATCAAGCCTCACGAGCGCTTGCCAAAAGCTGTCCCGCAAAGGCCGCCGCTCCATCGAAATCATACTCTCCCAAGAAGCCTTTCAGCTTTCCGAGCCCAGAGCGCAACTCCTCTTCGGTCACCTTGTTGAGGAGTTCATCCACCATTTCCTCAGCTGTGGCATCATAACCTTCAATTTTACTGGAAATCGATTCAAGGCTTTCGATCATCTCCTCTTTGGATGGTCCGGTATCGTTGCTTCCGGATGATTCAAGATTCGGGAGAGTCAGAGACATCTCCTGGACCAGTTCTTCAGCTTGATCAAAGGCGTAGTCATCAAGGGCCTTGATCAGTCGGGAAGCGGGGTTTTCCAGGGGGGAGCCTGACACCAGCAAGGCCAGCTTTTCAGAGGTATCTGCAGCGGCGGAGTCGTAGTCGTCGATCTGGTTTTGCAATTGTTCCAGCAGGCTCTTGATTTGGGTTGGATCCAGGGTGGCCGCAGCAGAGGTGGTGGCGGTTTGTTGGGCTAAGGCAATGTTGATGGTTTCCAGGGTTTCCGAGAGAATTTCAGCCACCACTGCAAACAACCCTTCCAACGCATCATCTTCCCCATCCTTGAGGCATTTTTCCAGTTTTCCGGCCTCTTCCTGGAGTCTCACCGCACCGATATTGCCAGAGACTCCCTTCAGGGTGTGTGCCCCCCGGATAGCCCCTTCCTGGTCGCCTTCATCCAGGCTTTTTTGGATGCGTTCCAACACATCCCCTTCGCTGGTGAGCACCCGGCCCAGAAGCTTGCGATAGGCCTTTAGACTTCCCCCCACCCGCATGACAGCCCGTTCCACATCAAATCCAGGCAGCTCTGGCAGGGGTTCCTCCTCCTCGGATTTTTGGGAGGCTTTTTTCAAAAGCTCTTCCGGGATTTCCCGCTCTCCCGGCTTGATCCACTTGGCCAAGGCACCATACATCTCCTTGGGATCAATGGGCTTGGCTACATGGTCGTTCATGCCAGCATCGAGACAGCGCTCCCGATCCCCGGCCATGGCGTTGGCGGTCATGGCGATGATGGGAAGTTCCTTGAAGGCCTCCTCCCCACGAATGGTACGGCTGGCTTCATAGCCATCCATCACCGGCATCTGGATATCCATCAATACCGCATCGAAGGATTCCCGCTTGACCCAATCGACCCCTTCCTGGCCGTTGTTGGCGATGGTGATGACAAATTGGGCCTGTTCCAATAGTTCGGAGGCCACCTGTTGATTGACCTCGTTGTCTTCCACCAGCAAAATGCGGGCACCGGCGATGGTTTCCACCATCTCTTTGCCCAAGCGTGATGAGCTCTCCTTATCAGAGGTTTTTTCTGTCTCAAAGCCGTACACCCCACTGACGATGGTGTCGAACAGGGTCGAGGCAGAGACAGGTTTCAAGAGAAAGCCATCCAGATTCACCTGCTCAGCCTGTTTGCGCACTTCCTCCCGACCATGGGCGGTGACCAGGATTATTTTGGGTCGTACTGAAATTTCCGACAGATTTTGGATGGTCCGGGTGGTTTCGATACCGTCCAATCCAGGCATTCTCCAATCCATGAGTACCAGGTCGAAGGGGTTGCCTCCCGCCGAAGCTTCGATCAATCGTTTCACGGCAGCCTCACCTGATGAGACCTCTTCAGCTGTCAGGGAATAGCCTTGGAGCAAATTGACCAAAATTTCCCGGGAGTCGGCGCTATCGTCTACTACCAGTACCCTGAGGTGATGAAGTTCCTCGGGTACGATCCGGGCATTGGTTCCAGCCTCACCGTGACGGCCAAAGACAGCCGTAAAGCGGAAGGAACTGCCATGTCCGGGCTCGCTTTCCACCCAGATCTTGCCGTTCATCATCTCCACAAAGCGCTTGCTGATGGTGAGTCCCAGACCGGTACCGCCAAACTTGCGGGTAGTGGAGGTGTCCGCTTGGGAGAAGGCCTGGAACAGGCGGCCTATCTGCTCCTTGGTCATGCCGATACCGGTATCCTGTACTGAAAAACGCAGGGTAACGGGGTGGTCATCTTTCAGTTCTGTGGCCAGCCTGGCCTCTTCTCCCACAGTGACCGGCAGACCGTCCTCCCCCATCAACTCGATGCGGATGACCACCTCTCCGGATTCGGTAAATTTGACCGCATTGTTGGCGAGGTTGACCAAAATCTGGCTCAGACGTAAGGGATCTCCCATCAGGCCGTTGGGAACAGCGGGGCTGGGGGAGATGAGAAATTCCAGCCCCTTTTCACGGGTTTTGACAGTGATCAGGCTGGCCAGATTGTCCAACACTTCATCCAGTTGGAAGGGGGCGGACTCCATGTCCATTTTGCCCGCTTCAATTTTGGAGAAGTCGAGAATATCGTTGATAATACCGAGCAGGGAGTTGGCTGCATTGAATGTTTTGGTAACATAATCCCGCTGCTTGGTGGTGAGTTCAGTCTGCAACGCCAGGTGGCTCATGCCGATGATGGCGTTCATGGGGGTGCGGATTTCGTGGCTCATGTTGGCCAAAAAGTCACTTTTGGCCCGAGTGGCGTCTTCAGCAGCTTCTTTGGCTTTTTTCAGCCCTTCCTCAGCCTCTTTTCGCTCGGTGATATCTTTGGTGAAAGCCATGATGATCTCATTGCTATCACATTTGGCCAGAGAGGCACTCATTTCCACGGGAAAGGTACGGCCATCCTTGGTTCGGTGTTTGGATTCCAGGGTGATGCTCTCCTGATGGCGAAATTTTTCCAACAGATCCTCCACCGCTTTCTGGGGAAAAGCGGTATCGATATCCCGAATCTGCATCTGGAGTAGCTCTGCCTGGGAATAGCCCAACCTTTGGCAGGCGGTATTGTTGACATAGGTAAAACGGCCACCATCGGTCTGCATCCAGAAGATCGCCTCTGCGGCATGGTCCACGGCGTGTTGGGTGAAGAGAAGGGCTCTCTCGGCTTCCTTGCGGGCCTCCTCGGAGCGCAGGGAGATGACCCCGTGGGAGACGTTGTCCGCCAGGCGCTCCAGTGCTTGGATGTTTTCACTCTCAAAGCCATCTGTCTCCCGGGAATAAACCAACAGGCAGCCGAAGGTTTTTTCCTGATCTTTCAGGGGGAGGGCAAGGACTGAGTGGTAGTTTCGCTCCAGAGCGGCCTCCCGCCAGGGCTCGAAGCTGAGTTCGGTTTTGGTGTCTCGAACCAGATGGGGTTGACCACTTCGGATCGTTATTCCCGCTGGCCCCTGACCTGTGGGGGATTCACTGTCCCAGGAAAATCCCCCCTTCCTGAGATAGCCCTGTTCGATCCCGGCATGGGCGACGGCCTGGATGGTTTTTTGTTCATCGTTGCGAGCCAGACCAGCCCATACCATGGCTTTTTCGTTGTTTTGGACAATGGTTCGGCAGATCTGGGTGAGCAGATCTTCTTCGGTGGTGGCTTGAAGCACGATTTCGTTGGCGTGGCTTAAGGTGCTCAGATCCCGGTTGGATTGAGCAATTTTGATCTCCGCCTGTTTGCGTTTGGTAATCTCGGTGCCGATACAACAGATGATGGGAAGTTCGACTGTGGTCATGCCCAAGGGAAAGAATGTGGTATCGAAAAACCGTTCTCCATCAGGGCCAGGAAAGGCCAGTTCCATCTCCCAGGAGAGCCCTCGCTGCAATACCCACTTTTCGGCCTGCTCCATTTGGTTTACCAAGGAGGTAGGGAAGAGATCACGATGCTTTTTGCCCAGGAGTTGTTCCAAGGGAGTGGCGACCAGCTCTTCAAAACGGCTGTTGGCGAATATGATATTCTCTTTGGGATGTTTGAGATAGACGATATTGTTCATGTTTCTCAATATCGCATCCATCTGGTCCTTGGACTCGTTGAGGCTCTTTTCCGCCTCTTGTCGCAAATGGGCAGAGTAGAGGGTTTTGACTCCATAGGAGATGTTTTGTGAAAGCCGTTCGAGAATGGCGACGTTTTCCTCATCAAAGGTATCCGTCGAATCGGAATAGATGGCCAAGACCCCTGTTTCGTTGTCATTGAAAAAAATTGGGAAAAAAGCGCTCGAACCTATCCCGCGATTTTTGGTCTCCTGGATCCAGCCGGCGTGGCTCCATTCAGTCTCGATATTTTGCAAAACGATGGCTGCCCAGTGGACCATGGTTTTGATTTCAGGATAGTTTTTCAGTTCGTCTTGTGGGCAGTCGTTGGTTAAAAAATTGACATAACCGTTATCAGCGCCATGGGAGGCCAGAATACGGAAGGAATTTTTTGTATCATCGACCGCTACGGGGGCTCCACCAGCCATACCGATCCAGGTAAATTTGGCTTCGAAGATATCGACGATAACTTGGCAAATTTTTTCGAGCAGCTGTTTGGTATCGGTGGCCTGAAAGAGAATTTCGTTGCAGCGGCTTAAGAGTTCATAATTGGTCCGGGATTTTTTTATCGCCTCTTCGGTTTGCTTGCGTTCGGTTTCGTCCCGTACCACACCCACCATCCGTGTGGGAGCCCCCGCTTTGTCTCGGGCTACGATCATGCCGCTGGAAAAAAACCATTTCATCTCACCGCTTGGTGTAAAAGCGCGATATTCCACCAGATAGTCGTGGGTCAAACCTTCCCGATAATTTTTCCCGGAAGTGAGAACCTGGTCCCGATCCTCCGGATGGATAGAGTTAATCCACTCCTCATGGGTGATATCGGCATCTTCCGGCAGACCCATCATCTCCCGGTAGAGATCGTTGACTATGGTTTTGTTAGAGACCAGATCGGCATCCCAGAAGCCCAGATTGCCACCGTCGAGCGCCATGTTGACCCGTTCCTCACGCTCCTGGAGAACCTCGGCATTGCGTCTCTCTTCGGTGACGTCGGAAAGAGTGACCACCACGCCCCCCCCTTCGGTGGGGGCTTGGCGCAGGTCGAGTATGGTGCCACCCGGGACATGGAGTTCTCGGCGGACGGTATCCCGACGTCGATAGGCTTCCAAGCGCTGCTCGATTAAAAATTCCACATCGAGGGAGCCATAGTTTTCACGGGCGGCCAGATGACGCACCATCTTTTCTACGGATGCCCCAACGTCAATCAGACCCTCGGGCAGTTGCAGCAGCTCCAGGTAACGTTGGTTGAAAAAAATAAAGTTGAGATCTTCATCCAGCATGAAGAGTCCATCGGACATGCTGGAGAGGGCCAGGTTCAGGCGTTCGTAGATATTTTCAAGCTCAGTGGTGCGCTCCAGAACCTTCCCTTCCAGTTCATCCCGGGCACGGGCCATGGTGCGGGTGGCCCGTTCTCCCAAGAGGACGGTAAACATGGTCAGCGCGACGGAGAGGAGCAGGGTGAGACCGGTGATGATCAGCAGGTTTTGGCGCAGGTCAAAATAGCCGGCCAATGCCTCCTCCATATCGATCTCAGTGGTTATTCCCAATCCCAGATGCTGTTCCCACTGCCACGCCCCCAAAACTGTAACGCCTCGATAATCCCGATAGCCGTTGGTGTCGACGACAATGTGCCCATGCCCGGCTTCGACACTGTTTTCAGCCATTTCCCAGCCTTGGCGAATGGCGTTCAGGGCCATATGGGTGAAGGGGAGCTCGTCTCTGGTTTTTTCAGGGCGGAACCCTTCGAGCAGATTGCCCCCGGGGTCGCGCACATAAATTTTTCCGTGGGCTTTTTCTCCCGGCTCCAAAAGACCAATCTCGTAGAGATCTGATTTGAATCGGCTGTCAGAGACCATGCGTCCTTCAAAATCAAAGGCATAGCTCTCACCGGACTGGCCGATGCGCCCGGCTTGTATGATTTTGGAGAGCTGCCCTTCCGGTAGCAGCCGTTGGGTCATCACCGCAATGACCGAGCCGTCCGAATCTCGGATGGGAGCGGCAAAAAACATGGTGAGAGGTAGCTTGTTGGCTGTTTTTGATTTGGGTTGACCTAGAGTTACGTCAGAGCGGATGGGGGGAATAAAGACCGCTTCTCCAAGGAATGCCCGCTCCAGGAGTTCCGGTTTTTGTCGGGCAATCAGATTTTCGCTACCGAGGTTCGAATCCCGGCGGGAGCCGATGGAAATGGTGTCCGGGTTGATGATGAAAAAACCGATCCGGCCGAATTCATTCTTCCTCTTGGCGAAAAAGGCTCTGGCTTCAGCCAACGCTTCAGACTGTTTTAACGCTTCATGGGTGGAGGGAACCATGAGCAGCCGCCGGGTGATGGCAGCAAGCTCCGGATCCCGCCCCAGTTGCATCATGAAATTTTTCCGTTCCGCCACCCAGGAATCGAGCCGGTCCATGGTGGTTTCAAGCGCCACTTGAAGATCACCACGCACATTTTCCAGGGTATTTTTGCGGTTTTGGGAAAGGGTGTACCAGACCAGGCCGGACACCACCATGGCCACCAGGCTCATGCCGGAAAAAGCGATGATGCGAAAGCGCAGGGTGCCAAAAATGCGGGCGATGGATTCATCGGAGACCAGCCGAGGTAAGATCAGGGTGCCAAAAATCAGCACCAAAAACACCACCACGCTGCTGCCCATGAGCCACTTGGAATTGAGTGTGTTTTCTGAAGATGGGCCAGCACTCTCCCCTTTCGGGTGATCTGAAGGGGATGATTTTTCCAGGGAGGGGATCCATTTGTTTTGAATGAGGGAAAGCTTTCCCGGAGGAATGGTCGCAAGTCCCTTGTTGATCAGGGCCACCAGTTGGGGCCAGTCGGAACGCACCGCAATGGAGAGTCTTCGGGGGGGAAGATTGGTTATCCCGGCAATTTTAAGCTCCAGCAATCCTTCCTGCTCAATCAGATAGCTGATGGAGCCCTGATAACCGATATAGTAATCCGCTTTATTTTCCAGAATCTGATTGAGCCCATCCAGGGGAGTCGGGACTTCCTCAAAGGCGATCTGGGGATATTTATCCCGCAGGTAGGAGACAACGGCATAACCTTGGGCCACCACCACTCGATATGGGGTGAGTTGTGCAGGGTCTTCGATATTGGGGCTGTCGTAGCGGGCTGCGGCTACGATGGGCATGGTGACAATGGGGTGGGACCATTTTAAAAATTTTCGCCGCTCGGGGGTTTGTGAAGCCAAAGAGATGACGTCTATCTCCCGTCTTTTTGCCCCTTCAGTCACTTCATTCCAGGAGAGGTTTGGCACCAGCTGAAAGTTGATGCCGAGTTTTTGCTCAAGGAGGTCGAGCACTTCGGCGGCAATGCCGTCATGGGCTCCCAAAGCGTTGATATAGTCAAAGGGTGGCCAAGCCGGATCCACACCCAGGCGAATTGTCGGGTGCTGCTCAATCCACTTTTTTTCCTCTGGGGTGAGGGGGGTGCGTTTCAGGGTTTCGATGGGGGTGGTGGTCAGCCAACGGCGTTGGATTTCCCGTTTATCCTTGGCGGTGATCGCCTGGACCCCCTTGATGAGAATCGATGCGAGAATGGGCAGATCCTGATGGGTGGCGATGTTGAGCAGCGCCAGTTCCGGGTCTCCCATTTTGACCTCGCCGGAGACCGTGAGATCACTCATCATATGGTGGGCCAGGAGATGATTGAACACGGCCAGCTCCCCCAACGCTGCATCTGCCTGGCCGAAGCTTACCGCTTTCATGGTTTCGATGGTGCCTTTTAAAGGCAGGACGGTGATGAGGGGATAGTCCCGCTTTAAAAGTTCCTCATAAAAAAAGCCCTTGGGCACGGAGACGGTCTTGCCAAAAAGTTGCTCCAGGTTTTGATAGGGGGTGTCTCGCTGGCTCAGGATAGTGTTGGGGTTTTCAGCATAGGGGGGGGTGTAGAGTAGATATTTTTCCCGCTCAGGGGTTTTGACGATATTGAGCATCACGTCAAGGGTGCGGGCCTTCATCATCTCCAAAAAGTCATTCCAGGAAGGACCGGTGATATATTCCACTTCCAGGCCAGCCTTTTGGGCCAGGAGATTCATATAGTCGATGGAGTATCCCTTGGGCTGGCCCTCCTCAGCAAAGTTGAATGGGGGCCAGTTGGTCTCATTGTGGACACGGATTTTGGGGTTTTGAGCGATCCAGGCTTTTTCTTCAGGGGTGAGATCCAGTGTCCTTAATGGTGTTGCTGATTTGCTGACCTGAGTGGTCGCAGGAGCTGCTTGAAGCCCTGGAGGAGAGAGTGCCAAGCAAAGGAACAGCGATATGCCCACAAGCCATGGGAGCAGGGCAGCAGCTCTGTTCAATTGAAAATAGGGCGTGTTCATCGGTGGGATTCCCAATCAGATCAATATTGCCAAACCCGCCCGATGGTAACATGTTTGGTAAAATGGACGCTACGTTCCTGTATCTAATCTGCATTTTGTCATCTTTTTTGCCAAACTGGAGCAATTTTCTTGGAAAAGGTTCACGCATTTTTCCATCAAGCTTTTCAAAAGAGGGGACAGGCAGCACACGATAGGAATAAATGGAGTGATTCTTGTCTATGGTCTGTTTAGTGGCTTTTCCAACCTGTTTTGTAAGGGGGTCAGACGTTGGACCAGGGGTTGGATGTACTCTTGATAGTGCTCCCAGCGGGCTACGGAGCGGCGGTGGACCGGCTCTCTGACTTGGGCGTTACTGGCGGTGTTGACCATTCTCCGGGAGCGGTGAAAGCTGAGGCAGGCGGGATCCCACTCCAAGCCACAATGGTCGATCAGGCGGCGGATGTGGGGTTCGGGTTCGGTGACCAGATCTTCGTAAATGATTTCCAATAAGTCTGGAAAGCAGTTGCGCCACTGTTCGGTCAGAGTGGCATATCCTTCCACGTAGGCGGCAATGCCATCCAGGGAAAAGGCGTAGCCGTGGCTGGGGAGAAAGTTTTGAAAATAGATCGAAAGCGCCGTATCCAGCAGATTGCGGCGGCAGTGGATCAGGGTGGCTTTGGGAAAGAGGGTGCGGATTAAACCCAGGTGAAAAAAATCTCCGGGCATTTTGTTGATCACCCGGGCAGCCCCCTGGCTGAGAGCGTCTATTTCCTGGAGATAATCCTGGCCCAGGCGGCGTAGATGGGGGAGGGTGAGGGCCTCCAGGGTGTCGGGATAGGGGGCTTTATGGTTGAGCCGGGTGGGGAGGGTTTGACTGAGGGCATGCATGTGTTCCAATTCTCCCGCACCAAAGGCTTGGGGATGGCTTGCCAAAATCTGCTCCACCAGGGAGGTGCCGGAACGGGGCAGCCCCACCACAAAAATCGGTCGCCGGGAGGCCAACCCCCCATCTCGCCATTTTTCAAACCATTCCGGAGAAAAGCGGGCGATGAGGCGTTGGACGAGCTGGATGTGGGCCTCGGAATCAAAAGGGGCCTGGGGGCGCTTCAAAATGTTGCCCTGGTCATAGTGATGGAATGCCCGATCCCACGCCTGGCAGTCGTCGTGCACCTTGCCAAGGGCAAAATGGAGGTCGATGCGGCCTGTGGCTGAGAGGTGCGGGTTATTGAGCGCAGCCTCCATCTTTTGGATCTCTTCTTGATCTTGGGGGCCGTAACGATGGGTTTTGGCCAAATGAGGCCACACCTCACCAAAATCGGGGTGTTGCTCAAGGGCCTTTAAAAAATGTTCTCTGGCCGCTTTCAACTCCCCCCGATCCAGAGCGATTCCCCCCAGACCAAACCAGGCAGGGGCAAAGTGGGGTGCCAGCTGGGTGGCTTGGCGATAACTTGTTTCAGCGGCCTCGTGGCGATTGGTTCCTTTGAGCAGACTCCCCAGCCCACAATGCAAAATCGCCTGATGGGGGTGTTGCGCCAGCCCGTGGCGGTAGAGTCGCTCTCCCGTCTGATAATCCCCCATTCGCACCGCGATAATCGCCAGATTGTTGAGGGCTGTCAGATGGTTGGGATCTTGAGCCACGATTTTTTGAAAAAAAGCCGCCGCTTGTTTGATTTGACCCAGACCCATGAGGATGAGCCCCATCTCTTCCAGGGCTGAAATCAGGGTGGGCTCCAAGATGAGGGCCTGGGAGAGGCTTTCGATGGCGGGTTTGTGGTGACCGGCCAGGCGCAGCAGATGTCCCCGCTCAAACCACAATGAGGCCGTCTGGGGGAGCTGTTTCAGGCCCTTCTCCAGGGTTGTGAGAGCCCCTTGGGCCTGGCCTGCTTGGCGCTCCAGTTGGGCCAATAGCCGCCAAGCAGACCACTCTTTGGGAAAACGTTTTACCAGGGTGCGGGCCTGGGACAGTGCCGACTCCGGATCCATCCCGGTTAGCGCTTTTTCGAACGCTGCCAGCGCCTTGGTGAAAGTGGAGGAGGAGTGGGGTGTCGTCATGATAAAGCGCGACTTTTATCGGCTTGAGGGAAGGGAGGCCGGAATTGGAGAGTGAAAAAGTAAAAGGGATGCGTTCCTGGTCAAAAAAAATCAGCTGCCAATCAGGCTGGATTCCATACTAACAACACGCAGGACTTTATTCAGGGATCATTCATTCGTTGGAATACGGCGTTGATCATGCTTGGATTTTTGCGAAAATATCGCCATTCAAGCTCATTCCCAGGAGCCGATGATGCCGTATTTGTCGAGAGTTTTCCGATAGCCGCCATCCGCTACCAGCTCAGCCAGTTCAGCGTTGAAGCGTTCTTGGAGTTGGATGGCGTTGGGCCATTTTTTGGAGATGACCAGCATAAAATCCCGGATGGGGCCGATGGGGCGGTCGATATGGTCCAGGGTGTCGAGTTGGGGGGCGCGCTTGCGGATAATGTGGTTGCAGACGTTGATCTCACAGATCACCAGATCGACTCGACCGGCAGCCAATTTTTTCAGGTGCTGAATTTCCGGGGTTTTGGAGGTGATCAGATCCACCTTGAAGAGTTCGTCTTTCATCGCCTTTAAAAAGACCGGCGCATAGTTATAGGCGGAAACCCCCACCACATAGGGCTTTAAATCTTCAAGCGCTTGCCAGCTGATTTCTGAATCCTGGCGTTTATAAAAAACATCCGAAATACGAGCGATGGGCTTGGTGTAGAGAAAATGCCGGGCGCGTTCCTCGCTGTGGGTAAAAAGCATGGCCGCTGCCAAGTCGCCGTATTTGGTCAGCTTTTGCAGGCGTTTGGAGGGATAGAAAAAAAACTGGGGCTGATATCCCATCCGGGTAAAGACGGCATCGGAAATTTCCACGGCAGCCCCCACCAGTTGATCCCCTTCCAGATAATAGAAGGGGGGAAATTCCGAGGCACCGATGGGGATCTTGGTGTTGGCAGCCCATGACGATACCGGGAGGATGAAAAAGAGCATGCCACTCAACAGAGTGGCCGCAATCGCCCTTTTTGCACCTTTCAGGAACCTCGGAATTTGGATCATCTTGGTTTCTCCCGTGATGGTCATGGCTCCAGCCATGCCAAGTTTTTGCATCGATTCGCCGAGCCTACAACGATCCCGGAACGATGGCAATCGGCTGTAGCAGCCAAGCCTCTGCCGATAACCGGCTCCTGAGTAGGTGGGCGGGGATCTTTAAGAGAGTGGGGCGGTTGGAATGTTAAATAATCGTTTGGATACCCCCTAAACGGCACCATTTTTGAATACCTCTTTTAAAATGCCCTTCCCACACCCTCTCTATCTCCGGGAATAGTGGCATGATCCAGGCAACCCGTTACGACTGGATCAAATCCCCCGACTGTTTTGTGCAAAGAGGGGGAGGGTGAGATACCAGGATCTATTCATCATAGCCTAAGATGGTTTCTGGGTAAGCGAAATTCCCTGCAAATTCGGAGTATGGTTTCCTTCTTATGAAGGTTCCAGCACGATTTTACCGGGGGGACAAAACAGCGGATGGGGCCATTGACGGGAAAGATGAAAAATTTATTTCAAAAGCCCAAAGGCAAAAAGAGTCCCAGGAAGGGAAAAAAGAGCAAAAAGAAGCCATTGATGGGGGGGCTTAATAAGCTGTTTCAGCCTTTCAAACGTTCATCTGTGGCCAAAAAAAGAAGCAAGGCTGAAAAATCGCCTGTCGTGGAACAGCCCTCCCTGGATGTGGTGCAGCCCTTATCCGAGGTGCCACCCCCTCCAATCCATGAGCCCCTCTCCACAGCTGCGTCATCCCAAGAGCCGGAACCGTTATCAGCAGCTCCTTCAGCGGTGCCGGATGTTTTTTCCATGGCGGAAGAGTCTGCGTCCCCCTTGGAGCAGTTTTCCATGGCGGAAGAGTCTGCGTCCCCCTTGGAGCAGTTTTCCATGGCGGAAGAGTCTGCGTCCCCCTTGGAACAGTTTTCCATGGCGGAAGAGTCCGATTCTCCTCCAGAACCATTTTCCATGGGGGAAGAAACTTCCTCCCCCCTGGAATCGTTTTCCATGGAGGAAGAATCTTCCTCCCCATCAGAGACCCGCTCACCCTTTGAACAGCCGCCAGTGGATGTGTCTTCTCCGACCCTGGAACAGCCCCTCCCGGTGGAGCAGGCCACCACCCTGGCTAATCCACCACTGTCCCGGGAAAAACAGCCCGTTGCCGCCAAGAAAAAAGCTCAGGAAAAGCCCACCTCAAAGTTAAAAAATCCCTGGATGGGAAAGATCAAAATGCTATTCAAGGGGCGTGGCAAAACCACCGGAAGCGGCCTGCAACATCTCCAAGCTCGGGTCACAAATCTGTTCAAGGGCAAAGGGCGATTTTCCGACGATCAGGTTGGCCTCTTTTGGGGGCGGGATTGGATCAGCATGGTGGGGGTGACGGGGCTGGCCAGTGGAGATATCCAGCTGAAACTGGCCCTTCACGAAACCTTTGCCCAACCTGAGGATCGGAGCAAAAGGCTTTTTGAATTGGGAGTGACCCACCAGATTCAAAAAACCCCCCTGCATCTGGCCTTGGGAACCGAGCAGTACGATCTGTTTCCCCAGGAAGCGGTTGATGTTCCCCAGGAAGAGATGGCCATGGCCATGCGTTGGCTGGTGCGTAATCGCCTGGACTATCCGGTGGAAGAAGCGGTGGTGGACTGCTTTGAAATTCCCGAAGCGGGGGGGCAGTCAGCTGCAGCGGCTACCAAAAAGGTCTATGTGGTGGCTGCCCAGCGGGAAGTGGTCAAAAAATGTGTCGATGCCCTGCAACCCCCCCGGCTGAATCTGCAATCCATCGAAATTTTGGAGTTGGCCCTGAACAACGTCGCAGCCAGGCTGCCGGAAAGCGAGGAGGGGGTGGCGCTGCTCTATCTGCCCCCGGGGGAGGAGACGGGTATTTTGCTGGTTTCCCGTCAGGGCATGCTCCATCTGGTGCGACAAGTGGGAGGGGTCTCTGACGATGCCATGGATCTGGGTATCGACCCGGGGGATGCCCTGGGGGGGGAGAGCCAACGCTCCCTGGACTATTATCAAAACCATTTTGCCAAGCCGCCGGTGGCGGCACTCTATCTGATTACTTCACCAGAAAATGAAACCCGCCTGGCTCCAGCCCTCTCCCATCATCTTAAAGTTCGGGTGAAAAATTTTGAGCTGTCGACACTGCTGAAAGTGGATTTGGAACTGGCTCCGGAATTGCATGCTTATCTCTTTCCAGCATTGGGAGCCGCTTTGCGCTCCACGGGTTAAAGGTCGGAATAATGGGTCAGCAGCAGCGCATCAATCTTTATGAAGAGACCCTGCGACCGGTCCAGGACTGGGTGGATGCTGTTGTCTGCATTCGGGTGGTGATAGTGGCGGTGTTGGTGTTGGGGTTGGCGACTATTCAGATAAAGGTGCAAGCCGACACCTTTGCCAAGGAAGTGGCCGCTGTCGCTGAGGAAGAGGCGGAGATGGCGGACCGCCTGAAGCGTCTTGCACGAAAATATCCGCTGCCCAAGAAGGATCCGGAGCTGGCTAAACAGATCGATCAGCTTAAGGAAGATATCGCCACCTGGAGTAAGGTTCAGGAGCTGCTTTTTGGTCGTCGTATGGGTAATCGGAAAGGGTTTTCCAGCCACTTTTCCCAGCTGGCAGCCCAAAGATATCCCCATCTTAGGCTCACCCAGGTTGATTTTCTCGATGGGGGTCGCAACTTGGTGATCGGTGGGCGGGCAGAACACAATCAGGCCATTTTGGATTTTGTCAAACAGCTGAGCAAAAAACCGGACTTTCAAAAGAAGGTTTTTCCCTACTTTCAGCTGGACAGGGTGGCAGGAGCGACCCCCGCCCAGCCGATGCTGACGAATTTTGTACTCTCCACCAATCTTCAGGGATTGCAGGTCGCCGTGGAGCGCAACAAAGAGGTGCCCGAGAGGGTGGTTGGGGCGGGTGATTCATTTGTCCAGGCCATCGAACAGGCCAACCAGGAAAATTCTGTCATCAACGCCAAGCAGACGGCGATTTTAAAGGGTATCAGCAAAAAATAGGGCCTGCAGGGCTATTTAAAGAGGTCTCTTGAACGATCCGACAGGGATGCCATTTTCAGGATAGACAGGTCATTGGGCAGGGTTTGATGGGCGTGGGGACTCAATTGGCAGAATACAGAAAGCGGTTCGACAATCTGCCCCGCTCCAGGCGACTTTTTCTCCTGATGGCGGTACTGCTGTTTTTGCTTTTGGGTTGGAAACGTTCTTTTTTTACCGATCACCAGCTGGCAATCCAAGGGATGAAGGCGCAGCAGATCGCCCTGAAAACCAAGCTTGAGGAGGAAAAACTCCAGGAGGCCCGGATTCTTAACCGGCCCAACGTGGATCTCGATAAGGAAAATCGCAAAGAGCTGAAAAAACTTCAGAAAAAAGTTTTTAGGCTGCGGGCCAAGTTGGGTGAGGATGCCGGCACCCTGATTTCGCCGGAACAGATGCTGGAGGCGTTAAAAACCCTGGTGGCCAGTGATGGGAATGTGACCCCGGTCAGCCTTGTGGCCAAGAAGGTCAAACCCATCAACCGGGAGAGCCTCAATGTGGTCCAGGGCACCGCCACCACCAAGGATTTTAAAGCGGTTCTCTATCGCCACGATATCGAGTTGGTGGTGGAAGCCGGATATCTGAACGTGCTGAAGCTTTTTCAAAAAATCGAAGGGTTGGAATGGGTCTTTTATTGGGAGGAGGTGCGATTCGATGCGGTTGATTATTTGGCCACTCGGGCCTCCATCCGCCTTTTTACCTTCAGTCTTGGCAAGGGTTTGATCGGTGGCAACTCCGGAGGGTGATCCTTTGAGGCGGCTTGTTTTTTCCGGGGTGTTGAGCCTGGGCGTGCTGGGTGCTGTCGGCACGATTCAAGCAGAGAAGCTGTTCGACCCAAGCCTGCCTCTGGCCGGGGAGATCGCGCCCGTTGAATCCCCCGACGAAGATGAAAATGACGGACTCTACCCGGCTTGGCTGCCCGAAGAGCTGGGAACAGAGGAAACCGCCGATCAGCCACCCCAGCCGGGGGATGTGTGGCGTTTGGATTTTGTGCGTGTTTCCGGTACGGATCGACTGGCCATCATCAACGGCCAAAGAGTCCGGCTGGGAGAGAGCGTGGATGGGCTCCTGGTGGAAGAGATCGACACCCAGGGCGTCAAGGGGCGGGTGGGTGAGGAGAGCATTGAACTATTCTGGAAGGTGCTGAAAAACAGTCAGCGGATGCAGATTAAAAAATAACCCTGATGGGGGCTGCCCTGGTAAATAAACCAACAGGGTCTATCCATCAGATGGAAAACCCCGAATCCGATTTCAGGGGAGATACCGCATCCGGTTTCAGGAAAAATCCTGAAGTGGATTGGTTCTGCGGAAACAAGAGGTTTTATCGACCATGGCAAGCAGGCAGGAAACCAAAAGCTCACCGTCAGGCAGACCATCGTGGATGGCCACAGCCTGCGTGGGGCTCATGCTGACCGCCTGTGTCACCGGCCAGGAAAAATTATCCAATGAGGATATCTTTGCCGATGTCGTGCCGGAGTCCATCGCCCCGGCAGCCCCCCTGGGAGCCCAGCTGCCCAAAAGCGTCGCCAAGGCCCTGGAGTATGCTCCCAGCGTCGATGATCAGGCCATCGGCAGCCCCAAGGAGCCCCGTTATGATGTGATGGTGGAGAGTCTCTCCCCCCAGGCTTTTTTCATGGGGGTGGTGGAGGGGACCGGTTATAACGTGGTGGTGCATCCCCGGGTGCGGGGGGCTGTTACTCTGCGTCTCTCCCGGGTCACTGTGCCTGAGATCATCGAAACCGCCTGCCGGGTCTATAACTTTGACTGCCAGCACTCCGGGGTGGGCTATATCGTCTCTCCGGCCATTCTGCAAACCCGTCAATATCATGTGGACTATCTGCGGATTCAGCGGCGGGGCATGACCCGCACCAAAATCAGCTCCGGACAGACCGCCACAGCCAGCTCCAGCGCGGAGGATCAACAGGGCAACACCACCGACTCCAATGTCGAAACCATATCCGGCAGTGAGGTGGTTACCGATCAGCAGTCCGATTTTTGGAACGAATTTTCCTTTAACCTTTGTGGCATCCTGGGGCTCATCGGCCATGGCTCCGAGGGAGAAAATGCTGCGGGTCAAAATCAATCCACCGCCACATCCGGCTGGAACACCCTGCCGGTGGATACCACCCTGCTGGGGTGCAACCAGGCGGCCAGCCAAAGCAACTCCCGTATGAGTCGCTGGGTGGTGATCTCCCCCCAGACCGGCAACATTGTGGTTCGGGCCTACCCCGACGAGTTGCGCCAGATCGAAACCTTTATCGACAATCAAAAAGGGGTTTTGGAGCGCCAGGTGATTCTGGAAGCCAAAATCCTGGAAGTGGAGCTGACCGACGGTTTCCAGAGTGGGGTCAATTGGACCGCCTTTTTCGATAGCCGCCATGGGCAGTCCAGCGTTGGCATGACCGGTGGAGGCTCCTCCCTGGGGGATAATGCGGTGAGTTCCCTCTTTTCGGATAATACCAGTCAGCAGTTCAGTGCGTCGGGCCTGGCAGACGTAACCGCCAACAGCGCTTTTGGTGGGACTTTTTCCATGGCGCTGGCCTTGGACGACTTTACCACCTTCATTGAGCTGTTGGAGACCCAAGGGGATGTCAAAGTGCTCTCCAGCCCCCGGGTATCCACCCTCAACAACCAAAAAGCGGTGATCCGGGTGGGGCAGGATGAGTTGTTCGTCACGGATCTCAATTTTTCCACGGAAAGCGATGAGGTCAACCTGACCACGACCTATACCGTGACCCCGGAGTTTACCACCTTTTTTTCCGGCATCGCCCTGGATGTGACCCCCCAGATCAGTGAGCAGGGGCAGGTGATTTTGCACATTCATCCATCGGTGAGTGAGGTGACCATCGATGAAAAACAGCTGACGGTGGGATCCAATCTGCAAACCTATCCCTTGGCGCTCAACCGGGTGCGGGAGTCGGACACGATTGTGCGCGCAGCCAGTGGGGAAGTGGTGGTGATTGGCGGCTTGATGAAAAATGCCACGGTGGATCGGGATGCCGGGGTGCCGGTGTTGAGTGATATCCCGCTTCTGGGCAAGCTTTTCACCCACGAGCAGCAGAGCATCAAAAAAACCGAACTGGTGATTCTGGTGCGTCCGGTGGTGGTGAAAAATGCCACCGACTGGAAACAGGAGGTGGATCAATCCATCAACCGGATGCGGCGCATGCAGATTCCACCCACCTCTTCCTGGAATCAAATCCGGCCGGTCAGCGATCATTCAGGTGCCGTTGAATCCCCCTTGCCAGCCGACTCGGCCATTGGGAAGAGCACCCCCGGCAATCGATTCAAAGGGCGCGCTGTGGAGGAGGGTGGAAAACCCATTTTCCACATGGCACCGGTTGAATCCAGCACCATTTCCGGGAATGGCCGGACACCCCGGGATGACCCGCTGACTGCCTATCCAGCCGATGATGACAGCGAGCTTGCAGCGGCCATGGATGAGGTGATGGCAGGTGCCAGCTTGGCTGTGGTTGAACAGAAAGTTCCAGGGATGGCTGAAAAGAGATGATCCGTGGCCAAGCTCTTTTGGATCAGGCTTTGAAACGGCCTAAAACCTGTAGGCTGTGACGGGGAGCGCCATGTATCTCGACCATTTTGGACTGAAGGAAAGTCCCTTCGGGCTCACCCCGAATACCCAGTTTCTCTTTCAGAGCAAAGGGTATCGGGAGGCGTTGAATGTGATCCTGTTCGCGCTCTCTTCAGGGGAGGGATTTGTCAAGATTGTCGGGGAGGTGGGGTGTGGCAAGACCTTCCTCTGCCGCAAGGTGCTCCACCAGCTGACCCATCCCGAATATGTCACCGCTTATCTCCCCAATCCGCTGCTCTCCTCCCAGGAACTCTACCGCGCTTTTGCCGGAGAGTTGGGGCTTTCTACCGATACCCGCAAGGGATTTCAATATCTGCTGAGGGAGATTACCCACCATCTGATTCAGCTGGTGGGCCAGGGCCGCAAGGTGGTGCTGCTGGTGGATGAAGCCCAATCCTTGCCGGATAAAACCCTGGAAGCGTTGCGGCTGATGACCAATCTGGAGACCGAACAGCGCAAGATTGTGCAGGTGGTGCTTTTTGGTCAGCCGGAGCTGGATGAGCGTTTGCGGCATAAAAAATTTCGTCAGCTGCGCCAGCGCATCACCTTTTCCTACACCTTACCCTCCCTGGATCGTGAAGAGACCCATCAATATCTTGCCGCCCGGCTGAAGATCGCAGGCGTGCCTGGTCACGCCCTGATCTCCTCCCGGGGGGTGCGTCTGTTGCATCAATATAGCGGTGGGATTCCCCGCCTGATCAATATTTTGGCCCATAAATCCCTGCTGGCTGCTTTCGGCAAGGGGAATCGAAGCGTGTTGGCCAGCCATGTCAAGCGGGCAGCCCAGGATACCGAAGGGGTGGTTTCCCGGTTGAATATGAATACCCTGTGGCTGACGCTCTTGGGCGCGGCGGGATTGGCCGGGGGGGCGGCCTGGTTCTATTTCCAGGGGGTGTTGCCGTGAGCTTGCCCTGTATCACTCTCCCGGGTGTGGTGTCATGAGCCTGGTCAATCAAATGTTGCGGGATCTGGATCAGCGGGGGGGGATTCCATCCCAGGGGGAAGAGGTCTGTTTTCCTTCAGGCATCGCCTTTGAAGAGCAGACCATGGGGAGAGCTTTTGGGGTTGATGGGGCGCTTCGGCCCTGGCTTTTGGGGGCGCTTTTTGCCGGGGGCTTGGGCGTTGCAGCGCTCCTGATGCAAGGGGTGTCTTGGGAGCCATCGCATTCCTTGGGGTCTGATTCGAACGATCAAGTGGCATCAGCATTTTTGGCCACCCAGCCATCTGCCAGTCAATCCCACACTCATGCTTCAAAGGACTCTTCCCAGCCCGTCATCATCGGCTCAGAGCCTGCTGTTATCCCTTCCCAGGCCCACCAGATGATCCAGGAGAGGGTGCATTCAGAGGTTCCAGATTTTCAGTCAGGGAAAGGGGGCATTCCCTCCACCCGGGCTTCTCTTTCCCCACCCACCAGAGAGCTCCAGGAGCAGGAGCTATCCACCCCGGAGCTTTCCCGGGCGATTGGTGAATTGTTGACCCTGGCCACCAGCTTGCCAAGGGTTGGGGGGGAAGGGTTGGCGGTAGAGGAAGCTTCCCGGCTGGGTGAACATTCCATCCCGAGGGAGCATCCTGAATCCCCGGAGTTTTTTAAAGCCACCTCCCTGAAACCAAGAGCCCCCTTTCTGACTCCCCCTGTTCTTGATGCCCCCTATCAGGGTTCTGCCAGGGCTGTTGCTGAGAATAACCAGCGGTTGCAAACCACCAGAGCCCAGGATCGAGGAATCAAAACAGCGGTCGTTCCCCTTGAAATATCCGAGGCGCTGATCTCCTCGGCTCTCTCCCTGTTTTCCGATGAACGGGGCGTCGTAGAGGAGGGGGGAGGGGTGGCCCTGAAATATGCTCCCAAACCCCAGTGGATAGGGGATGGTCGCCAGGTGAAGCAGGTTTCCCAGCCTACCGATTGGGAAAGATCCCGGCTTTTGGAAAAGGAGGCCACCCGCACCCGGGAGTCGGACCGGGCGATTGTTTTGTTGAAGCAGGCCTTTGAGGCGGACCCCGACAACCTTTCCGCAGCTTTGCGTCTGGGGGAAAAATGGCTGCTGGATCAACAGGTCAATCAGGCCAGATCCCTCTCCCAAACCCTGGAACACCACCACCCCCGGGCTGTGGAAACCCTTTTGCTACAGGTGCGTCTGGCTTTTATCGATCAGGATTCTGCAAAAGCCCAAACACTGTTTGTCCAGTTTCGTCAGTGGCAGATCGGCAGCTACAGCCGCTATTTTGCCCACTTGGCCTCCCGCTTCCAAAAAGGGGGGATGTTCGAAACCGCCGGAGAGATCTATCAGGCCCTGGCAGAGCAGGAACCCCGGCAGGGTAACTGGTGGCTGGGGTTGGCGATTAGTCAGGAGCGCTTGGGTTTTCCCAAGGAGGCCCAGGACGCCTATCTCAAGGCGAGGGCGGATCGGCGCATGAAGGGGGCGGTGGCTGAATTTATCGAGGAGCGGTTGGCTTTTCTCGCCAAAAGTCCGGTAAAGCGCCAGCCGGTAGAGAATTCCCCTTTGGCTGGCTGATTGGTTGGCTTTTGACCTTGGTCTCTCTGTCACGGATCTTTTCCCACGGATATCTCCGCCTCTGTTCCGGTCGTTTTTTCTCTCTTCTTCTGTTCCTGGGATCACCGCCCTTGATCTCCATGCTTGCCACTTCCACACCTGACCCTGTTATGATCCATACGGCTGATTTTATTGTTTCCACCTGACCTTTCAGGGATTCATTCCATGGCTGTGACCCAAAAACTCGCCAAAACCCACGCCAAGTCCGATAAAAGCAGCTCTCCCCCTCGATTTAAGCTGGGGGACATGTTGGTGGAAAAGGGCAAAATCACCCAGGAGCAGCTTCTGGAGGCCCTGAAACACCAGAAAGCCCAGGATGTTCGCCTGGGAGAGGCCCTGGTGGCCCTGGCGTTTCTTACCCAAAAACAGCTGGACGACTTTTTGGATACCCAGCGCAAGCAGGCTTTGGTAGGGAACCTGCTGGTTCGGGCGGGAAAAATTACCGAAGAGCAGCTTGGGGAAATTTTGGCTGAGCAGAAGCGGACCAAATGCCGCTTTGGCGAAGCTCTGCTGCGTTTGGAGGTGATGGAGGAGAAGGCCTTTTCCCAGTTTTTGGCGAGCCATCTGGGGGTGCCTTTTCTGGATTTGATGGAGATGGAGCTCCAGGAGGCGGCGGTCAAGCTGTTGCGGGAGGAGGATGCCCGTCGCCTGCGGGCCATTGTGGTGGTGGACAACCTCAAAAGCGTCATCGTCGGGATGGTGGATCCCAGTGATCTGATGGCCTATGACGAGCTGGCCCAGATCATTCGCAAACCGATTCGCCTGGGGATGGTGATTGAGCGACAGTTTCACCAGGCCCTGGATCGGGTATTCAAAAAGACCGACCAGATTCAGGGGCTGGTGGAGGAGTTGGGGGATGAGGTGGATCGCAAACGCCTCGACTTCAACCAGTTCGTCCAGTCTGAAATGCTCACCGAGGCCCCGGTGATGCGGGTGTTGCAGACCATGTTTGAAGATGCCGTGCGCCACAGCTCTTCGGACATTCACATTGAGCCGGGTCTGGAGGTGTTGCGCATTCGCAAGCGGGTGGATGGGGTGCTCCACGAACAGGTGTTGAAACAAAAACATATCGCCCCCTCCCTGATTTCCAAGCTCAAGCTGATGGCTGGTCTGGAAATTTCTGAACGCCGCCTGCCCCAGGATGGGCGCTTCAGCATGCGGGTGGATGCCTTGGATGTGGATGTGCGTATCTCGACCCTGCCCATTCAGACCGGTGAATCGGTGGTGATGCGGATTTTCAATCAGCAGGGGGCCAACATTCGCATCAACCAGGTGGGATTTCCCCCGGCCCTGCAAAACCGCCTGCGCAACTGGATCGCACGCCCCAATGGTCTCGTGCTGGTGAGCGGTCCCACCGGCAGCGGCAAGACCACCACTCTTTATGCCGCCTTGAATGAACTCAACGTCTCCTCAAAAAAAATCATCACCGTGGAAGATCCGGTGGAATATCGCCTGGATCGGATCAATCAGGTGCAGGTCAATTCCAAGATCGGGCTCACTTTTGCTTCGATTTTGCGCAACGTTTTGCGCCAGGATCCCGACGTGGTGCTGGTGGGTGAGATGCGGGATCAGGAGACAGCCGATCTGGCGATTCGGGCGGCTCTGACCGGTCATTTGGTGCTCTCCACCATTCACACCCGGGATGCCGCTTCCACGGCGGTGCGCTTGATGGATATGGAGGTGAAGGGGTATGCCGTGGCTTCGGCGCTGGTGGGGGTGTTGGCCCAACGGCTGGTGCGGCGGATCTGCCCCCACTGTGTAGCCCCCTATCAACCCAATGTTCAGGAGCAAGCGTGGCTTTCGACCATGATCCGGGATGAAAATCTCCCTCTGAAAGTGGGTAAGGGGTGCAAGCGTTGTCAAAAAACCGGCTATCTGGGCCGGGTGGCCGTGGGGGAAATGCTGGAGATGGATGAGCCACTCTCCCAGGCCTTGCAGATGAACGATACCGGGGCCTTTTTGCAGCGGACCGCCCGGCAAAAGGGGTTTGTCTCTTTGCATCAGGCGGGATTGCTCTACGCTCGGGGGGGGATCACCACTTTGAGTGAAGTGATGCGCCATTTTGGCGATCCCACCTTCAGCGACACCCCCCTGGCGAGCCAAACCACCGGAGGAAGTGGTCAAACCGTCCGTCCCACCCAAACCCTGCGCACCACCCAGGCTCCCCGGACTCAGAGCGTGGCTGGGGGGGGTGTTCCGGGCAGAACCCAATCCCCCACGGCCCGCAAAGCGCCATCGGCCCCCCAAACGCCGGTCACACAACAGGCCGCCCCAGTCGATGATGAGGATAAAACCGTAGTAGCCGGTCAGGCCCAGATCCCAACCCAAGCGCCTATCCAGGCCAAATCACGGATGATTCCAGGCCTGGATGATGAGGATAAAACCGTAGTGGCTGGTCAGGCTCAGATCCCAACCCAAGCGCCTATCCAGGCCAAGTCACGGATGATTCCAGACCTGGATGATGAAGATGACGATGAAGAGGATGCCCCCACCATGATTGCGCCAAAATCCTGATGAGGATGGAATGAGGTGCTGCCAATAGGGGGGGCTGCTCGTCATCATCACATCGGGACAAACTGAAAAGGCCTGTTTTTTTTCCGTGAAGCTCGGGCGGTGTCTGGCCGATGAATAAGGAGAAGTAGCGGCATTTCGCCTGTTTTTGGAAAAATGATGGGTGGTATGGGTGATGTGGATGGCCGGAAAGGGCCGGTGAATGGGGCGAGGTGAAGAGCTGGTATGAGAGCATTTCGTTTCAAGGGCCGGGCCAAGGACGGCAAGATCATCACTGGTGAGATGCCGGGGAATGCCTCTGGCGAGGTAGTGGAAAAGCTTTCCAATCAGGGCATCATTCCTCTGGAGGTGGTGGCATCGGAATCGGACAATCCCCTGGGATTTTTGCAGGGGTTGATGGATCGCAAGCCCGGCCTCGACGACATCATTCTTTTTGCCCGGCAGATGGAGACCCTGACCCGCTCGGGCATTCCCCTGGTGCGGGCGGTGGGCGGGGTGCGGGATGGGGTGCACAATCGTCTTTTTCAGAGGGTATTGACCCAGGTGATTGAGCAGATTGAAGGGGGGCGGGCTTTTTCCGCCGCCCTGGGTGAACATCCCAAGGTATTCAATAATTTATTTGTCAACATGGTCAACATGGGTGAGGAGAGCGGCGGCCTGGAAGAGGTGTTTGGCCAGCTCTACCGCTATATGGAAGTGGATCGGGAGACCGCCCGACGCATCAAGGCAGCCATGCGCTATCCGATGATTGTGATGGGGGCGATGGTGATCGCACTTTTTATCGTTTCCTATTTTGTCATTCCGACCTTTTTTGAATTTTATGAAAATTTTGACATGGAGCTGCCCTGGCAGACCCAGGTTTTGATCGATGTGTCCGAATTTACCGTGCAATATTGGTATTTTATCGCCGGGGGGCTGGTGGTGGGGATCGTTGGCTTTTTCCACTATATCGGCACCCCTGAGGGGGAACGCTGGTGGAGTGAAAAAAAATTACGCCTGCCCATTGTTGGCTCCATCATGCTACGGGGAACCCTGGCCCGTTTTGCCCGCTCCTATGCCATGGGCTCCAAAGCCGGGGTGCCGGTGCTCCAGAGTCTGAACTCGGTCTCTCAGGCGGTGGATAACGCTTATGTGGCGGAAAAGACCCTGGAGATCAAGGCCGGAATCAGCGAGGGGGAGACCCTGATGCAGAGCGCCTATGGCACCCGACTTTTCCCCCCTCTGGTGTTGCAGATGATGGCCGTGGGAGAGGAGACCGGGCAGATGGACCAGATGATGATGGATGTGGCGCTTTTTTATGAACAGGAGCTGGAATATGACGTCAAAGCCCTGACCACCCTCATCGAGCCCATTCTCACGGCGATGATGGCGGGGATGGTGTTGATTTTGGCAGTGGGTATCTTTTTGCCCATGTGGAATCTGGTGCAGATGGCCAACTGATTGGATTTTTTTTGGAGCGTTTCAATCCATTTCAGTGGATTGTTTTGTTGCGAAAAGTGTCTATGAAAGCAAAAGAGAAGCGTAGATTTTTTTTAAACGATGGCGTATTATATGAATGGCTCCTTGTGCAGTGGGTTGAGCCAAATATTCAGACTTAGGAGAGGTTCCATGAAAAACAGACCCGCAAATCGCCGCATCAACCGTAAAGAGGGCGGCTTCACCCTGCTCGAACTGATCATCGTGGTGATCGTCATCGGTATTCTGGGCTCCATGGCCCTACCCAAATTCGGCACCATCACCGACACCGCCCAAATCAACGTAGACAACTACGAA
The DNA here is from genome assembly GCA_015232395.1 of Magnetococcales bacterium. NCBI lineage: Bacteria > Pseudomonadati > Pseudomonadota > Magnetococcia > Magnetococcales > Magnetococcales bacterium. Next base: position 50,178 of record JADFZT010000010.1, read on the forward strand.
GATGCTGCTGAGGCCTCCCAGGATGCGTGCCTGGAAGCCACCAGCAACAACACCACCATCTGCGGTGCCAGCACCGATAAGATCAGCAGCGGGAATTAAGCTGTTCGGCAACCCTTTTCCAATGGGGAAAGGGGCTGGAGCAGAAGTGAATTTTTGGCTGGGGTAGTGCTTGGTTGGCATCTGAGGAGGAGGATAGCCTTTTTTCGGGTAGTCGGTCGGCAATAGATTCCCTCAAAGGGGTTTTCCCCAGCTGGACTGGAGTTGATCTGATAGATGAAAAGGGCCAAATCAGCCGGTTATCGAGATCAACAGGGATTCAGTTTTCTGGAACTGGTCATTGTGGTCGTCATCGTCGGCATTCTGGCGGCCATGAGCCTGCCCAAGTTTGGCTCCCTGGGACCAAGTGCCGCCAACGCCAATGCCGAATCGGTCGCCGGAGCCATCGGCGCTGCTGCGGCCAGCTATAACGCCCGCTGTGAAGTGGGCCTGGAAACCGCCTGCTCCGGCCTCACCTGTTCGGCTGCCATGGGGCTGTTGAGCGGTATTGATGCCGCTGATTATACCCTGGGCGGCAGTCCCGGGAATGGCTGCACGGTGCTTCACACCAAGGGGGATACCACCTATACCTCCGCTCCGATTCAGTAACCAGCTCCGGCTTTCCACAGTTGCCAGGCCCAGCAGGCTTTTCTTTCCAGGTTTGCTTGAGAGAGTCAGGTTAAGATGGCGGGCTTGGGGGTGACTCCTTCACCACCAGGGGGTGTGGCAGATGGCGAAACCAGGATCGCTCCTGAGACGTTCCAACCACCTTGATACCGAAGGCTTTACCCTCCTGGAGCTGGTTTTGGTGATGGTGGTTCTGGGGCTTTTGGCTTTTTCCGCCATTCCTCTTTTTCCGGATGGGGTGGACCGGGTGGCTGAAGCCCGGCGGCTGGCGGGGGAGATCCGCCTGGCCCAATCCCACGCCATGAACCGGGGGGAGCGCTACACCATTCTCTCCACCGGCGACAGCTCCTACGAAATCCGCGACAGCAGCAACAACCCCGTAGCGGGTAGCACCACCACCCTGAAGCGGGGCAGCCTCTCCACCTTCACCATCGAGTTCGACTCTTTCGGCTCTCCCACAGCCGGAGCCACCACCATCACCGTGACCGACAATGGCACCACCCAGGTGGGCGTAGCTGCCGACACCGGCTATGTGAGCGTGCCATGAATCATCCCCTCTCTCATCGCGGCTATACCTTTCTGGAAGTGATCGTGGTGATTGTGGTGATCGGTATGGTGGCAGCGGGTCTCTCATCGGCCATGGTCACCTCTTTGCAAAACCCCACCCTGAACCGGGAGGTGGCCCAAGCGACCTTTGTGGCCCAGCAGACCCTGGATACCATCCTCACCGACCGCCGCAGCGGTGATCCAGCCAAAGGGTATGACAACACCACCACTGCCTTTGCCACCACCATCCTGGCAGGAAAAGTCTTTACCCCTACGGTGACGGTGTCGGCTCAGGGTGCTGGTAGTAATGGTTGTCCAGCGGGGGCGGATTGCAAATTGGTGGAAGTTTCGGTGGTCGCCCCCGGGGGAGCCACGATTGAGGCCGCTACGTTGTTGATCGATTATGAGTGACAGGGGAATGACCATGATCCCATCACCAGAAAGGAGCTGGCCTGTTGCCGGTCGATTGAGGGGGAGAGAGTGGCTTGCCCCCCGGCACCAAGCCCGGCGCTTGGGATTTACCCTCCTGGAGATGGTGATGACCATCACGCTGCTGGCGGTGGTGACCGGCATGGTGTTGCCCATTCTATCGGTAGGATTTGAAACCTTTTTTCTCCACTCCAACATTCGAGAGAGCGACAGTCGTGCGCTTTTGGCTCTGGAGCGAATGACCCGGGAGTTGCGGGGGGCGGATCCTGACACCCTCGTCACCGGGGCCAGCTCCATCTCCTTTACCGATCAAAATGGTGCGGCGGTTTCCTTTGTACTGAATAACGATACCCTGATGCGGGGGGGGAGTATTCTGGCGGAAGGGGTGACGGCGCTGGCGTTTACGGTAAATAGTGGAACCTATGACACCACGGTACAGATCGATCTGACTGTGGAGGTGGGGGGGCAGGGGGAACCTTTCCGCACGACAGTAGGGATTCGGAACTGATGAAACCCACTACTGACAGTAAATTTATCGATAAAGGCTCGAAGTCGCCTCCAGAAACCCAACGGGGGTCGGCTTTGCTGATGGCTTTGGCTCTGGTGCTGGTGGGGGGGGTGCTCTCTGCCAACATGACCCGGATGTCGGTGGTGAGCCACGAAAGCAGCCGCAGCAACTATTCCGCCTCCAAAGCCCTCTATCTGGCGGAGGCAGGCTTGGAAGCGGCCCGTTTTGAATTGTTTGATTCCAGCTGCGCCGAAGCCAGCTGGACCATCAACTCCGGGGCTATTTCCGCCAGTGGTACCGCCATCGGTGAGTATATCGCCACTGTTACTTTCAATGGCGGCACCAACTGGACCCTCTCCAGCACCGGTTATGTCCCTTCCCAGGCCGAAGCCCGGGGTGTGCGAAGTGTGGCGTGGGATGTGGAGTGTGACAGTGGGGGGGCGGATGGGATGACGATTACAGCAGGTCCTGGGGGCTTGGAGGTCTCCAACAACGTCGATCTGTATGATGAGGGCGTTTATGTGGGGGAAATTCCCAATATTGATGGGGAATATCGAATTATTGATGATACGGCCACTCCCAGCAACGACCCCCCTGATTTGCCGGATTTACCCCCATTTATCGATATCCCAGCAGGCGGTAATGACGAAAGCCACAGCAACGATTGCTCCGTTTCCTTGGATGATTCCACTCATTACAATTCAATCAATGTAAGCAACAACTGTACCCTCGATTTTTCCACCAAGGATGGGGAATATCTGATTCGGGATTTTGATGTGGGCAACAATGTCACCGTTATATTTGCACCAGGCGACTACTATTTTGAAGATTTTGATACCGGGAACAATGTCACTTTTCAGATCAGCACCAATGATGACGGCTCACCAGGGCATGTCAACTTTTATATCGGAAATGAGGCGGAGATCGAAAATAATGCGACCCCCCAAGGGGGATCTGCCGAGGATATGACCATCTATGTTCACGATGGTGCCTCCCTTGAAATTGAGAATAATGCCCAGGTTTCTGCCGTCATTCGAGCCGGTGTCAATACGGAAGTTGAAATCAGTAACAATGGCGGGATAGAGGGGGCGATATTCAGTGAGGGCAGTGTGGAGCTCAGTAATAACGCATCTCTCGATTATAACCCGGATGCGGCTGACGCTCTTTTTTCTTCTGAACTGGCCACCTCTGTAAATTCCTGGAAAGAGCCCGGCAGCTGAATCCAACCTATCTCCAGTGAGAGTGGTTTTTTGTGATAATCGCAACAATTCTCACTCACATGTCAATACTGTTCCTGAACCAGTTTGTTTATTTCAAAGAGAGGGGGGTTCACTTTGTTCCCTCTTGAAAAAGATTGCTCGGGATGAAATCAGCTGGCGACATGTGGCGTGAATGGGTATATTTTGTTGTTGAATGATTCTTCAATAATCATCTGCCGCCAAAGACCAATGGGGGGTTTGATTTTCCGTGGCCAAGAAAAAAACATTTCCAGACGCTATTCCCGAAGAGTCCATGCTGCTCCAGTACAAGATTGAAAAAGTACTGGGTCAGGGGGGATTCGGTATCACCTATCTCGCTACCGATACCCGGCTGAAAATGCCGGTGGCGCTGAAGGAATATTTTCCCGCCGGGGTCGCGGTGCGGGATCTGGCCAGCGGTCAGCTCAGGCCCAAATCCCCCAACGAGGAGGCTCAGTTCAAAACCGGGCTCGAAGCCTTCCTGGAGGAGGGGCGTACCCTGGCCCGTTTTCGCCATCCCAACATCGTCCAGGTGCTCAATTTTTTTGAGGAGATGGGTACCGCCTTCATGGTGATGAGCTATGAGGATGGCAAATGCCTGGGGGATCTGTTCAAGGCCCGCCAGCAGCTCACCGAAGAAAAGCTTCTGGAGATTGTCCTGCCGCTCCTGGACGGTCTTCATGTTCTCCACGAGGAGGGCTTTATCCATCGGGATATCAAGCCCGACAACATCTACCTGCGCAAAAAGGACGACTCTCCCGTGCTGCTGGATTTTGGCGCTACCCGCCAAACCATGGGTGAGCAGACCAAAACCGTCACCGCCATGTTGACGCCGGGCTACGCCCCCTTTGAGCAATACCACTCTTCCAGCAAGCGGCAGGGGCCCTGGACCGATATTTATGCCTTGGGTGCGGTGCTCTACCGGGCGGTCTCCGGTCGCCTGCCCGATCACTCCACGGATCGGGGCAGCGCCATCCTCCAGAGCGAACCCGACCCCACCCCTTCGGCCTTGTCGGTGGCTGGCGGCTACTATTCAGACCATTTTTTAAACGCCGTCGATAAGGCGATGCAGGTTCTGGAAAAAGACCGCCCCCAAAACACCATGGAGTTGAAGGAGCGCCTTACCGGTCGATTTGACGGGGTGGACGAACCCCTGACCCGACCGATGATGGGGCAACCACCGGGATTTGCAGCAGGCGGGCCTGACTTCCAGGAGCCTGCCAGCACCCTGATGGATATTGCCGATCATGACGACTATATGCCGGTTTTGGATGAGGCGACCACCTTTCCCACCGGACCTGCCCTGGAGCTGGAACCAGAGGATGAGGAGGAAGAGGAGACCCCGCCAGCCGGAAGTGATCCTGCTTCGGATGGCCCAGGCAGTGAAGCGCAACCCGAAGCCCCACTCTCCCCCGAACCTGCCCCGGCCCCTGATCGGGTCGCTCCGGAAAATCTGGAGGAGGAGGAAGAGGAGTATGAGAAGGAATCTTCCGGTGGATTGATGATCCCGGTTCTGGCCATTTTACTCGGAGCGGGGGGATGGTTTGGCTATCAACATTTTATGGGCGAGGAGAGCGCACCCGCAGGTCAGACAGCCCCGGGACAGTTTGCCACGCCAGAACAGGCCCGACACATGCCCCCGGGTGCTTCCGGGATGATGCCTGCCAGCCAACGGGGACCAGCCCGCGATCTTCCCATCGAAGAGTGGATCGAGCCGGTAACGGGAATGGTTTTTATCAAGGTGGGGGGCGGCTGCTTTCAGATGGGCAGCGATGACGGTAAAAAAGATGAGCAGCCGATTCACGAGGCGTGTGTTGGTGATCTCTGGGTGGGCAAGCATGAGGTGACCAACGCCCAGTACAACCAGTGCGTCACCGCTGGCGGTTGCGCTCCCACGGAATGGCAGGCCGGTGGCAACCTGGAGCACTACAACCAACTGGGCAAAGCCCTCTCCGTGGCCGATCATCCAGTGGTGGGGGTCTCCTGGAACAATGCCAACGAAATGGCTGCCTGGCTATCGAGTCAGGGAAATGGCCACTATCGGCTCGCCACGGAAGCAGAGTGGGAATACAGCTGCCGCTCTGGTGGTGGGGACGAAAAATTTTGCGGGGGGTTTTTAGTCGGCAAAGTAGCTTGGCATTCCAATAATTCCGAAGAGGAAACCCACCCGGTAGGTCTCCTGGAGGCCAACGCCCTGGGCCTTCACGATATGAGCGGCAACGTTTGGGAATGGGTGTCGGATTGGCACAACAACGACTATTACCAGGTGAGCCCCATCAACAATCCCCAAGGCCCTCCAGAGGGTACCCATCGGGTGCGCCGGGGTGGGGGCTGGTATGATCCCCCCAGAGATGTCCGCTCAGCCGGGCGTTATCGAAGTGATGCCAGCATTCGCTTCAACGATTTGGGTATGCGCCTGGTGAAAAATCCATAGAAAAATCGTGTAACGCTTCATCCTGGATGATAAAAAAAGCCGGGCCTTGGGAGGATATTTCCCCAAGGCCCGGCTTTTGATTTGGAAACAGGTCAAGCTATGAATTTTCAGCGCATCTCAATGGCAATAGGCCCTGAAAATCCCTCTTTCGGCACACCGGTTACCTGCTCGTCGTTGGGATAGACCGGCACCAACTGTTTGGTTTCCTTGGGCATGCTTTTGCACTCCCCCCGCCCCTTCAGCATGTAGTGCATCACCTCTACCTTTTCGCTGGCTTGATCCTGTTTGAGATAATAGAGATTGTCGTCAAAATGAATCAGAGATCCCATGGCGATAGGCCAGCGAGGGTTGGCGATGAAGGCTTGGCCTGTGCAATCTTTCTTTTCAAAATAAAAACGTTCCTTGGAGATCACGCTTTTCACCTCCATCCCCCGAGAATAGACGGATCCTTCCAGACGAACGTAAAAGCCGGTATGGGTTATTAAGTCAAGCCTGATTTCATCGGCACCTGGCAAGGTAGTGTAGATCATGATACCGACGGGAGTGTCACCATTTTTTACGATGGCTTGGGGAGAGGTGGCCGTCGCCAGGGAAGGGGTGGTGCTGATTCCTGTCAATAGGAGGGTCAGGCACGTGAATGGTTTGAGCCATTTTTTCGCGGCTTTGGATTTGGAAAACATGTGCACTAGTGATCCCATGAAGATCCAAAAACAGTGAATATGACACCCTTTTTCCCTCAATGATGGTGAAGAGAGGGGGGCGGATTTAATTCAGGTTTTGAATACTACCACAAAATAGGGTGAAATGCCATTGCCAGCCAGAAAGCTTCCCCGGTTGGTCGAGGAGAAGCTTATGGCTACCCCATGATATGGGGGTAGGAACGCACTTTTTGTGCCATGTTTGACAGATGGAAAACGGGTGGCGTGGATCAGCTGATGGGATCAGGCCGGGGAGGGTGCTCTTTTGGGTCGGGTCAATGCAGTACCCGTTTTTCCGGTTTTATAAAAAAGAAGGCGGGTACCTCGGCCCAAAAACCTTCACCCTGTTCGGTGGTGAAATAATATTTGCCGCTCATCTCCCCGGTTTGGGTCTCAATCATCGCCCAACTCGTGTAGGAAAAGGATTGTCCTGGGTTGAGCCAGGGTTGCTCCCCCACCACCCCTTCTCCCATCACCTCCTGAATCCGACCGTTGTGGCTGCTGATGAGCCAGTGTCGACGCAAAAGTTGTACGGCGAGGGGGCCTTCGTTGCGGATGGTGATGGTATAAGCAAAGGCGTAACGATCATCGTCGGGTTTGGAGCGTTCGGCGATGTAGCGGGTCATGACTTCGACGGTGATTTCACTGGGTAGATCGCTCATGGTCTATAGGCCTGCTTTTGATGGTTTTTTAGGTATAATCGGTTATTTTTCTGACAAAACCTGGAAACAAGGCTGGCCAAAGGGCAGAGCTGAAAAAGAGAACCCACTGGCGGTTTATCAAAACTGTTTTTGGCCATGCTGCCGGTACCCCTTGGATCTTTGGGGAATCAATCAGTTCCCATTGGGTGTTGCCGGGATTGAATTAAGCGGGCGATCCCATTTTCAGATGGGCTGAAATGGGTGGGGGAAAATGCCGTAAGTTTGTCCTGGGGCTGGATGGCACGCTGTGGGCCAATATCAAAGATAAACAGAAAATTTTTTGTGTTCCTGGCTGTTTCCGGTTTTGCCGGTAAAAGCATGATTGATCTGTAAAATAAGTAACATACAGCTGTTTTTCAGGAGACACTTTGATCCTTTGTATCAAGTTTGGTTTGTTTCGTTATAAGCATTCATTATTTGTGAAATAGTTGTAATTCCGGTTAATTTTGTGTAAAATTTTTAAGTTTTGCTCCTCTGGATGGTGGGCCTTTGGTCCGTTTTTTTGACTGAACAGCATCGTTTGTGGATGGGTAGGGCAGCCGACCTGGGGTGGGTTGGCTGATTGTGAATCCAAAACAAGGATCATCTGAATCGGTACAATTAGCCTGATTCAGACTGTTTGAGACGAAAGGGCTGGATCTGCTGATGCTGACGCCAGTTCATTGAGGTTTCAACATGTTGCGATTGCCTTCTTTCTTACCCTCTGGGGGGGTGTGAGATGATTTTTTCCGACGCTGGTTTGCGCCACTCTCTGCGGCTGCTTGCCGTACCTCTGTTTTTGGTCACAGCTCCTGCTTATGCCCAGGAGATGGCGGACGAGCAAGCCTTCGATGAGCTGGAAGCCTTGATGGAATACAGTATCGAGGATCTGGTCAATATCCAGGTGACCACCGCCTCTCGCAAGGAGCAGCGTCTAGGGGATACGGCTGCGGCTGTTTATGTGATCACCCAGGAGGAGATCCGCCGTTCGGGCGCCACCTCCATTCCCGAAGCGCTGCGCATGGCTCCCGGCCTTCATGTGGCCCGTTTCAACAGCAATAACTGGGCGATCACGGCTCGGGGCTTCAACGACCAATATTCTGCCAAGTTATTGGTGCTGATGGATGGCCGTTCCATCTATACACCACTGTTTTCCGGCGTTTTTTGGGATATGCAGGATACCATGCTGGAGGATGTGGAGCGGATTGAGGTGGTGCGGGGCCCCGGGGGGGCGATGTGGGGAGCCAATGCCGTCAACGGGGTGATCAACATCATCACCAAAAAGACCAAAGATTCCCAGGGCTGGCTGGTGAGCCTGGGGGGAGGTGACTTCGAACCCTATCACACCGCTTTCCGCTATGGTGGCCAGCTGGGAGAGGATGCCACCTTCCGGATTTGGGGAAAGGGGTTTGAGCGCAATGCCTTCAATGCCGTTGCCGGTGGAGATGCCGGGGATTCCTGGGATGGCAAGCGGGGTGGTTTCCGAACAGAATGGCAGGTCAATGAGCGCAATCATCTGACGCTTCAGGGGGATCTTTTCCAGGGAGATGTCGATTTGGAAAGTGGGGAGTATGAAGGGGGCCATGTATTACTGCGCTGGACCCATGCCCGGAACGATCAAGAGGCCTCTTTGCAGCTTTACTATGATCGAGCGGAGCGGATTGAGTATGAAAAACGGGATATTTTTGATCTCGATTTTCAGCACCAGTTTTCCCCGTTTGACCGCCATCAGATCATCTGGGGGTTGGGGTATCGCCTCTCTGACGATGAGACCGGGGAGGCGGTTTTATCCGGTGGCACATCGGGTTTTGGTGTTTCCACGACCCTTGTCACCTGGGATCCTGCTGAAAAAAGCGATGAGATTTTCAGTGTTTTTCTCCAGGATGAGGTCACCCTGATTGATGAAACCCTGAAACTGATCGTGGGCTCAAAGTTTGAGGATAACGACTATTCCGGTTTTGAAATTCAGCCCAACGCTCGCCTGCTGTGGAATGTCAACGAATCCAACACCCTGTGGGCTGCCGTCTCCCGGGCTATCCGCTCGCCTTCCCGGACCACCTCTGATTTCAGTCTGATCGTTTCAGAAACCGGATTTACCAATACCCTGGTCGGCACCGACAATCTGGATGCAGAGTCCATGATGGCCTATGAATTGGGCTATCGGGGCCGGTTCGGCGACCGGTTCATGCTGGATATTGCGGCCTTCTACAATGCCTATGACGATCTGATCTCCTACGAAAACGAGACCACCTTTATTCCACCCTTCAGCATTTTGGTCTCCAGTTGGACCGGCAGCATGTTGGAAGCAGAGACCTATGGCGTGGAAACAGCCATCCATTGGCAGGTGCTCGACAACTGGAAGCTCAAGGGTAGCCACACTTTTCTGAACATGGATCTGGAACTGAAGAGCGGTTCCACCGACACAGCGGGTCTGGACCGGGGAAAACGGATTCCAAGCCACCAGTTTCAGATCCGTTCTTATCTGGATCTTCCCTACAATCTGGAATTTGATACCGCTCTCTACTATGTCAGCCATCTGAAGGGAGATGCGGATATTCCCGCCTATGCCCGCCTGGATGCCCGGCTGGGCTGGCATCCCACGAAAAATTGGGAAGTCAGCCTGAGTGCTGAAAACATCATGGATAACGAGCACCCGGAATTTATCGGTGTCAGTTTTCCGGAGAGTGAAATTCCCCGCTCCTTTTTTGCCAAGCTGACCTTCAAATATTGAGCGCTTAAGTGAAAAAACCTCTCCACAGACCACTGAATTTCCTGCTGGGGCTGCTGCTTGCGGTCAGCCTGGTGCTGGGGTTTTCAGTGCGTGGGGTTTGGGCCGCTCCTTCCGAGGCCCAGGTAAAGGTGGTGTTTCTCTATAATTTCACTAAATTTGTCGAATGGCCGAGTGCTGCTTTTCCAAACAGCGAATCTCCGTTTCAGGTGTGTGTGATGGGGCAGGACTCCTTTGGTTCCTTGTTAATGGCCATCAAAAAAAAATCGGTCCGAGGACGACCGCTCAACATTCGTCGCCCTGACTCTCTGGCAGAGACCGACAGCTGTCACCTGCTTTTTGTGTCGGAATCAGAAAAAAGCCACTCAGAAAAAATTATCCAGGCCATGCTCGGTAAGCCAATACTCACCGTTGGTGAAAGTGATGGATTTGCCGATAAGGGGGGGATGATCCATTTTTTTATCGAGAAAGGCGCTGTCCGTTTTGTCATCAACCGGGAAGCGATCAAAAAGGCCGGCTTGACGGTCTCATCCCGATTGTTGCGTGTTGGGCGCCTCCTCAAATAGCCGAGCGAAGATTTTATGGTCTTTAGCGATCTTTCCATCCGCCGCAAACTGACCGCCATTATGACCCTGGTGAGCGGCATCACCCTCATTTTGTCCCTGGCTTCCTTTTCCTTGTCTGATTGGCTCAATGAACGCAAGGCGTTGGTGGAGCATATTACCCTCCAGGCCCGGATTGTGGGTTCCAACTGCCGGGCAGCCCTGGCCTTCAACGATGCTACCACCGCCGAGGAGACCCTTTCGGCTTTGGCCGCCTCCGATACCATCCTCAATGCCACCCTGTTTGATGCGGATGGCAAGCCGGTTACCCAATACATGCGTACCTCTCATTCAGAGAAACATCAAGCTCTGCAGGGGCTGCCGTTGTATGAGGGGAGCGTGTTTGATCACGACTTGCTTTTGTTGCGGGATCCGATCTTTCTGGATGGGGAAAAAATTGGTTCCATCGTCATTCATGCGAGCTTGGAATCTCTCTATGAGGAGTTGTGGCGTTCTCTCATCGTGGGACTGGCGGTATTGACCCTGGCCTTGATGATCGCCTATGCCCTGGCTGATCGCTTACAGAAGGTTATTGCCGGACCCATTGCCCAGCTCAAGGAGGCCACACTCGCCATTGCCCATGGCCAGTTTAATACCACCATTACTTTGAATACCAAGGATGAGCTGGGGCAGTTGGCGGACTCTTTCAACTCCATGGCCGGGAGCTTGGGCTATATTGACAACATTCTTCTCTCCATGGCCGACATTCTTATCGTCGCCACGCCCCAAGGGGTGATCGAAAAGGTCAACCGCCCGGGGCTTCTGGGGTTTTCAGAGGCAGAAATTACAGGGCTTTCTCTGGAAGAAATTTTTGTCGGGGAGGTGGTGATTGGTGAGGAGGGCACTCACCCTTTTGGTTCGGATCAATTCGATATGTTGGTTTTGGAAGGGGCCATCAGCAATATCGAAGCCGCTATGATTCGCAAGGATGGTAAGCGTATCACGGTTCTTATCTCCGGGTCGGTGATGCAGGGGGCGGATGGCAGTATGGCCGGTCTGATTTTGGTGGCCAAGGAGATCACCGAATTCAAAAAGGCCCAGCAACAACTGCGGGCCAAGGATGCTGAACTCCTGGCCGCCGAGATGACCTCCCGCTCCAAAAGCGAATTTTTGGCCAACATGAGCCACGAAATTCGCACGCCCATGAATGCCGTCATGGGGATGACCGATCTGGCTTTGGCCACCGAACTTTCCCCCCAGGCCCGGGACTATCTCGATAAGATTGCCGGGGCCTCCCGCTCCCTGTTGCGCATCATCAACGATATTCTCGACTTTTCCAAGATTGAGGCGGGCAAGCTGGAGCTGGAATCAGCTGACTTTTTGTTGCGGGATGTGTTCGATCATCTGGTGGATCTGTTTCGGGCCATGGCGGCTGAAAAGGGCATAGACCTGATTTTCGACATCTCAGCAGAGTGCCGCTACGCCTTGAACGGCGACTCCCTGCGCCTGGAGCAGGTGTTGATGAACCTCATCAACAATGCCATCAAGTTTACCCCGGAGGGAGAGGTAGAGATTCGAACCCGAACCATCGAAGCCTCTCCGGAGCGGGTATTGCTGGAATTTGCCGTTCGGGATACCGGCATCGGCATGACCGAAGCCCAGATTGATCGTCTTTTTCAACCCTTTGTCCAGGCGGATGGCACCACCACCCGTAAATTTGGCGGAACTGGGCTAGGTCTGAGTATCTGCAAGCGTCTTGTGGAGATGATGGGGGGGGGGATTTGGGTGGAAAGCACCCAGGATGAGGGGAGTATCTTCCGTTTTTCCATGGCTTTTGCCCGTAAGGTGGAACTGGAAGGCCAAGATCTCACAGTCCCCCTCCTCTTGCAGAATCTTCAGGTGTTGGTCGTGGATGACAATCCATCCATTCGCAAGGCCCTGGCAGAAATGGTGCTCTGCTTTGGCTTTGGAGTGGAAGAGGCGGATTCGGGGCTGGCGGCAGTGGAAGCAGTTCGCACGGGATTGGAACAAAACAGCCCACCCAGTCTCCTTTTGGTGGACTCTTTGATGGTGGGTATCAGTGGGGTGGAGACGGCTCAGCAGGTGATGGCCACCCTGGCAGAAGCGAAGGGGAAGCACGATAAAACCCGGATTATCCTGTTGCGGGATTTTGGCCCCACTCAAGAGTCGGAAGCCCAGTTGCACCAGATGGGAGTAGACTCGGTACTGACCAAGCCCATCAACTGCTCCATTTTGTTTGATACCGTCATGGAACTCTTCGGCCAGGAGGTGACCAAAACTTATCGCCTGGGCTCGGATCACATCGATATCGACCTGGTCATGCAGACGATCGGTGGGGCTCGGGTACTGCTGGTGGAAGATAACCACATCAACCAACAGGTGGCCCAGGAAATTTTGGAGGGGGTGGGGTTGGTGGTGGAAACCGCTGAAAATGGCCGGGAAGCCGTGCGCATGGTGGAAAAACAGGCCTATGAAGTGGTGTTGATGGATATTCAGATGCCTGAGATGGATGGCTATGAAGCCACCCGTCAGATCCGCAACAACCCCCTCTTTACCGAGTTACCCATCATCGCCATGACCGCCCACGCCATGGCTGGGGATCGGGAAAAGAGTCTCAATGCCGGCATGAACGGCCACATCACCAAACCGATTTCCAAGAAAGATCTTTACACCACCTTGACCCAATGGATCTCTCCACGACAGGGGGGTGGGCAGGTGATCCAACGCCCCCTGGCAATGGATCATCCCCAGGAGTCGGTTTCCATGCCGGAGAGCCTGCCTGGCATCGATATCTCCGCAGTTTTGGAGCGTTTGGGGGGCAACCACAAGCTGTTTCGTTCGCTTCTGGCTGAATTTGAACGGGATTATGGTCATGCAGCCTTGGACATCCGTACCATCCTCAGAGGACAACGGATGGATGATATACAAGCGGCTGCCAATATGGCCCATACGGTCAAGGGGTTGGCGGGCAATCTTTCCGCCCACGATCTTTTCGAGTCGGCCCGGGCTTTGGAATCAGCCATTAAAAATCGTGAAACCGCCGCCTGGCCGGAGCTGCTGGATGTTTTTGAACAGACCATTGCCCAAGTGCTCGAAGGGGTGGCGTTGATCAAACAGCTGGAAAGTGCGGGGGAGGATGGCGCCACTGAAACCATTTCCTCAGAGCCACTGGATTTGGCCGTGGTTGCCACAATGGCAAAAAAACTGGCTAAGTGCCTGCAAAATTTTGACCCCAGCGCCCAGGCTCATCTGGATACCATGAAGCCGATGATTGCAAGCCGGAAAAACCAGGAGGAAGGGGTGCTGTTGCAAGAGTTGGAAGAAAAAATGGATCGTTTTGATTTTAATGAAGCCCTTGAAAGCCTTCAAAAGCTCGTTGAAGCCTTGGGGGTGACCATCGAATAGGCCAAGCCCATTTATTTCCCACCAAGTTTGTCTCCGTTTTTGTCTGCTTGCCTCTGAAACTCAGTTCGTTTTTTTCTATCTGCCTCTGAAATTCAATTCGTTTTATTCTACTGCCTTCTGAAGCTCAGTTCGTTATTTTCTGGCTGATTGACCTCCAATCGTTCGACGTATCATTTGGGTCATTTCGATGGGCGACCCTTTTGCGTTATGCTGACTGTTGATACGTGCTTCACTGGACGTATGGCCTCTACCCCTTCCCGAAAAGCATCTTAATGGATAGATCAAAAATTTTGATCATCGATGATATTCCCCTGAATATCAAAGCGCTTATGTCGGCTCTGGGGGGGGATTATCACTTTATCGTTGCCACCGATGGCGCCACCGCCCTCAAACTGGCCACCATGATGGTGCCGGATCTGATTCTTCTGGATATCATCATGCCTGGAATGGATGGCTATGAGGTGTGTCAGAAGCTGAAAAAAACCGACAAAACGCAGCATATTCCCATCATTTTTATCACTTCCAAAAATACCCCGGTGGATGAAACCCGGGGGTTGGCCCTGGGGGCGGCAGATTTTATCGGCAAGCCCTTTCATGCCGGGATTGTCCAGCAGCGAGTGGCCCATCAACTGGAATTGAAGCAGCATCGGGATAATCTGGAAGAGATGGTCGTGAAGAGGACGGCCCAGCTGGCCACTGCCAAAAGTGCTGCAGAAGAGGCCCGGGAGGTGGCTGTTGAAAATGAGCGGAAAACCCGCCGGCTTTTGGAGGCCCAGGAGGTCGTGCGGGCACTCCTGGATGCCTCCATTCGGACCAAGGATCTGGATAAATTTATGGAGCGGGCGCTAAGCCTGCTTTTTACCGTCTCCTGGCTCTCCATTCAAAAGAGAGGGGCTATTTTTTTGGCGGATGAGCCCGATCATCCGTATCGAATGGTTTCCGCAACCGGCGAGCAGGGAAAGATTTTGAAACGTTGTAAAAAATTGCCGGAAGAGGGTTCCAATAACGCTGAAGAAAAGGTGGATTCCAAAACCGAAGAGGGTGCTGATGGTGAAGAGGAGTCGAACACCCGTTATCCCCAAATGATGGACGAGGGGGATTATGTGGTGCCTATTTTGGCGGATGACGAAGCTTTGGGGGCGATCTGCCTCTATTTGGTTGAGGGGTATGAGCGGTCAGAGGAGGAGGATCAATTTCTCCAAACCTACTCCCGAACCATCTCCGGTATCATTCGACGGGTGCAGGCAGAGCAGTCCCTCAGGGAAAAGGAGTTGCAGCTGATTCATGCGGATCGTCTGACTGCCTTGGGGGAAATGTCCACAGGGATTGCCCACGAAATCAACCAGCCTTTGACGATTATCCGTATGCGGGCGGAAAGTTTGAACAATGCCGCTTCCCGAGGTCGAATGGAGCCGGAAAAGGTGGCCCATACCGCTCAAAAAATGATGGAGCAGGTGGATCGTACTACCACCATCATCAACCATATGCGCTCTTTTTCCCGTAGTGAACGGCGGCTTTCTCCCCGTGCGACCGATCTGGCGGTGCCGACGGGGGAGGCCTTTTTTTTCTTCCGGGAGCAGTTTCGCAAACACGATATTGAGCTGGTAGAGGATATTCCCGCCGATTTACCCCTGGTCAATATTCATGATAACCATTTTGAACAGATTGTCATCAATCTACTCTCCAATGCCCGCTATGCTGTTTTGAAGCGCCGGGAGATGGAACCAAACCATACCATGCGGGTTCGGGTGGCGCTCTATCCCGAATTCTCAAGCCAAACAGTGATCCTGGATGTGGAAGATAACGGTTTGGGTATGACCCAGGAGGAACAAAATCGCTGTCTGGAGCCCTTTTTCAGCACCAAGGAAGTCGGCCAGGGAACCGGACTTGGCTTATATATCGTCATTGGTATCATCAATGAGTATAATGGCAAAATTCAGGTGGAGAGTGAATTCGGGGCTTGGACGCGATTTCAGGTCGCCTTGCCGATTCTGTCGGAAAATAATCAGGTCGATAGCCAAAAGAAACAGTAAGCCATGGTCGGTGCAAGGTGTCGAACCTGTAATCCCGTCCAATCGTTGGCCCGTCATGATCGTTTAGGTGGCCATAGGAGCTTTTAAACCATGACCGTAACCTGGACCAGGAAAGAGCAGCGTCTGCTGATTACCATCAACGGCAGCCTCGATTTTAAGCAGAAAGCTGATTTGCTTGATGTTTACTATCAACAAAATGGGGATTTGGCCGGACTGGAAGTATATGTGGATATCAGTCTTGCCCAGGTAACGAGTAGTGGCCTGGGGGTTCTGGGTTTACTACAAAAAAAATTTAGTGCAGCTGGATTGCTGGTTACCCTGTTGATCGGTCGTCTGCCTACCCTGCAAAACGACGATATCGCTTCCCGGCCCATCGGTACGGTCCTTTTGGATCAAAAATCCTTTCTCAACTTTTTCCATGGTATGGGGTTTGTTGTCAAACTATCGATGCCCAACACCCTCCTGGCCGAGTTGGAGGGGAGTGATTTTGACCAAAACGAGGCAGGAAGGGGGGGGCTGTCAGAAGGTAAACCAGAAGGAGGTCGAGCCATCGCTGTTCTGGTGGTAGATGATGAGCCAGGCATTCTGGAAATTATTGAAGAAGATCTCAAAGAGCGCTCCCTGGTGGTATTTACCGCCGAATCGGGCATGGCCGCTCTCAAAATATTGCACGAGGAAACGGTGGATGTGCTGGTGACCGATATGCGAATGCCGGGTATGGATGGCCTGGAACTGATCCAGCGTACCAATGCCATGGGAAAAGGGGTCAAGTCCATCATCGTCACGGGTCATGGAGATATGCACAATGCCATTGAGGCACTCCATCTGGGTGTTTCAGGCTATCTGCTCAAGCCACCGGTGTTGGCTGAACTGAATGATCGAATCTTGTCAGCGGCAAAGAGTCCTCCCGCTGCCAATGGTATTTAAAAATCTGGTTTTATGGGGGGGCATTGAAATGCAGGTCGTTTGGCTTCATGGTTGAAACGGGGATGGGTTGGCCCCATGGAAGGTTTTTTTATGAATCATTCTGCTGAAAAATCAAAAATATTGATCGTCGATGATGTGCCGGGCAACATTCGAACCCTCGTGGCTATATTGGGTGCCGAATATAAGCTTTTGGTAGCCACCGACGGCCCCACCGCTCTCAGTATTGCCCGGGAAAAAGAGCTTGATTTGATTCTCCTTGATGTGGTGATGCCGGAAATGGACGGTTATGAGGTGTGTCAAACGCTTAAAAGTGATGCGGCCACCCGGGGCATTCCGGTCATATTCGTCACCGCCCGCAGCGATGTGACCGACGAACTGAAGGCGCTGGAGCTTGGCGCGGTTGATTTTCTCACCAAGCCGGTAAGCCCACCGGTGGTGATGGCTCGGGTAAAAACCCATCTGGGCCTGAAACGCGCCAACGAAGCTCTGGAGCGGCAAAACAAGGAGTTGCGTGAGGCAGCCAAGCTTCGGGAAGAGGTGGAGCGCATCATGCGCCACGACCTGAAAACCCCCCTCAACTCTATTATTGGCTTTTCAAGTTTTTTGAGCACCGACACCGATATGAATTCGGAACAGGAGCACATGCTCAAAATTATCGTCGATAACGGCTACAGCCTGTTGAATATGATCAATCTTTCCATGGATATCTACAAAATGGAAAGAGGCAGCTATTCCCTGGATCCCAAGCCTGTGGACATCATGGACTTGATCCGGCGCATTCGTGAAACCAGCCTGAAACAGTTCACCCGGCGAAATCTCCAGTTGGAAGTGTTGTTGGATGGGCACCCCTCTGATCCTTCAGCCCGATTTCTCATCGTTGGCGAAGAGTTGCTCTGTTATTCCATGTTGGGCAATCTATTCAATAATGCCCTGGAAGCAGCTCCCAAGGGGAGTATCGTGACCATCGCTATGGATCGTGGGCAGGCAGGGGAGATATCGATTCACAATATGGGGAGTGTGCCTGAGGAAATTCGAGCCGATTTTTTTGAAAAATATACCACGGCTGGCAAAGCGGGGGGCACAGGGCTTGGCACCTATTCAGCCAAGCTGATGGCTGAAACCCAAAGAGGCAGCATTCATCTGGATACCTCCGAAGAGCGGGGGACGACAGTGACCGTACGCCTGCCGTTGGCCTGATATTGAGTCAGGCGATCCAGAGTAAAATGGGTGGGATTTTGACCATGGCAACCTGTGGGAGATGGAAGGAAATAATTTGCCCGGGATGAAGCCCCCCTTGAATCAGCAATGGCATATTGAATAAAGTCCCGTTTTGAACAGGACTCCCCTTTTTGTGGGCTGCCGCCCCAGACTCCCCCTGACGGATTGAAAGAGAGTTTTAAATGGCATCATATGTGTGCACGGTTGTTGATGGCGTTCGGTATTTTCCCGAGCTTTTTTGGGATGCTCCCTGGTTGTCCATGCTGGGTATCGTGATCGGGTTTGCTGTCAATCGGGCTTTAGGCAACAAAAAAGCCAATTTGGATGCCTTGCTCAAAGTGGGTTTTTTGGTCTCCCTTGGTCTTGTAATCGTCGTTTCACCCTTTAGAAATATTGCGGATATAGGTCGATGCGGGGCTTTTGGGGAAAAATCGATCTTTGAATCAGCAGCCCCCCTGGAACCGGTGGTTGTGGCAGAAGCAGCTGAAGTCAAAGGAGAGCCGGGAACCCCTCCGGAGAAAAAAAGCGGCACCCAAGAGCTGTTGGAGGATAATGCGCTTTATCACTATTTTTTTGGTGAGGAGGCTTCTCTCGTCTCGGTGTTGCTGGGGCTGCTTTTATCATCCGTTCTCTTGATGTTGATCACCCAGTGGTTTTCGGTCTTTCCCATCCTTGCGGCAGAAGCTTTTCATGAACGGGTTTTTCCCTTGGGTCTGACTTTGTCTGTTTTCCTGTTTTATATGATCTTTTGGTCCATTGGCCTGACGATTGTCTGATTCTTGTCCATCTGGCTCTGGGGCCTGGGGATAAGGGAAACGGATCATGGCGGAGATACCGACCGATGGGGATTGGTGTGATCCACAAGCAGATGAAGTGATGCGGCTGGATCAGGATTATGCCCGAAAAAAAATGGCTGGGAAGAGTCGTGGGGAGGTGCAGTGCTTGTTTTATGAAAATGTGTTGATGTGCGCCGAAGATCTCCGCTGGATGCCCCGGGTACCGTTTCAATATTATGTTTTGGGGTTTCGGGATTATCTCCTGTCAGAGGGGATCAACCGGGATGAGATGGCCGAAGGGGCTGATTCCTTTTTAAATCTGGTTCTCGATAAGTTGACCCACAATCCCGATTTTATCCTGCCGGTTATGGCCGAATTGATGACAGCGGTGGCTTATCTCTGTCACAATCAAGCCCACTTTGAGGCCGATAGTGGGATCTATGGTGATTTTTTGGTGCGACTCAACGAGATATCCACCCGCTATGAGACCTTATCACAGCCCTGATGCGGCCCCCCGGCTTTGTGGATAAAAGTCCAGGGCGTGGGCAGCCAAGGGGAGGCTGAAAGGAGCCGGATTATTTTATGAACCAACCATCCATTCCAGCCATCGATACGGATATTTTTCTTCTCTACAAGGGCATACCCCACCAAGGCTTTGTCGTCATCGACCGCTTTCATCCCAAGGGGGAGATGCTCTCCATGGAGCTGAAAGGGGTGCCGGTCTTCGTGATGAAGGATTTTTCCGGGTTTACCGATGATCAGGGGGTGGATCTGCTGCTTTTTTTGCCTGAGGAAAGCTACACCACCCTACCGGCCTCTTTTTTCTCCGACCATGGATTTGCAACAATCCGAACCGCTCAAAGGCAGCTGGAAAATCGTGTATTGGTGATGGCGGTGTTAAAGGAGATCCAGGGTAGCTGACCGGGTTATCTGCCACGGCCATGGGATTGGCTCGATCTGGTAGGAAATTCAGGTGATGGGGGGATTTCCAACTCACTTGCTCCCATGGTAGGTGTCGGGGATGACATGAAATAAAGGGGGTTTGGCATGCAGGCATACCTGAAACCGCTTCTCTATCTGTTTGTAGCAAGCTTTTTAATGGCCACCGGCTCTTCAGTTGAAGCCGGATTGCTTGATAAAATTGCCTTTTTTAAAAGCTTTTCGGAAACAAGCCTTTTCCAGGAAAATAACGACGGGATCCATCTGGTCACTAAAGTGTGTCCCCAGGCCTACTATTTCGAATCCAACAAGGAAAATACGACCTTAAGAGATCTTCTTGAAACATCCATTCGGGATGTTTTGGCAGAAAAACAGATCGACCTGACAAAAACGCGCTATCAGCTGGCTGCCATTCGTCTTCTTTCAGAATCACCGACACCGGATTATCAGCAGGATGGGCGTTGTGAAGATTTGGCCATCCAACTGAAAAAACAGACCGACTCCCTTGGGCCTGCCATCTCCTCGGAAGATGTTTTGCAGAGAGAGAGTCTCCTGAAAATCGGTGTACGCCCCATTCGCAACGTCAGTGAACTCGATTCAAATTCGCAAACCTGGTCCGGGGCGGCCATCACTTTCGGAACCCTGATTGCTGAGAGTCTTGGTAAAAAGCCCCTGTTCGTTCCCCTCTCCACCACCTCCGGGCGGTTTGATTCGATCCGCTTTGGCGCAACCGATCTTGTGATCAGTCAGATCACCCAAACCGAGCAGCGTAAAGAGCTGGCCTATCTGTCGGATACCTATTTCAATACCGGCCTGGTGGTGGGAACCTTCGACAGGAATTTTCCCGGTGCCATCAAGGATTCTTCAGTGTTGAACATCCCTGGAATACGTATGGTGGTGTCCAAAAAAAGTACCGGGGAGGCCAAGGCTCGCAATCTTTTTCCCAAAGCGGAACTGGTGATTGTGGATGAGACTGGGGAAATTCCGACAGTATTGGCTAAAAAGGCGGGGAAGGGTTTTTTTATCACCGATGAGGTGATTGCTGGCCAGTGGCGTGAAGCACGGATCGTCTCCGTGGCAGGTTCCTCTCTCCTCACCCGCGATGATGAATATGTGGTGGCCTCCTGGAGTGGTGCCCTCAACAAGCAGGTAAATGAGGTGATCCGTACCCAAAAGATCAAAGCCCTTTTTGCCAGGCTATTGCGGCGTTCCCCCTGGCAATGAGAGGATGTTTGGATGGGGGGAGGGGGCTTGTGGCAGTGATGGCCGCAATGAGTCGGGCAGTCGGGTTATTAAGGCCATCCCTTACAGCAGCATTTTGGCTGGATTTTATAATTGGTAACTATTCAGCTGTAAGACCGGATATTCAGTTATCTATCCGATCCGTTCGATATGCACCTTGGTAACCGCCCGGGCATCGGCTTCCAAAACCGTAAAACGGTGATCTTCTTCATCGTAGGTACTCTCCACCGAGGGGATGAGATGGAGACGATCCACCATGAAGCCCGCCACAGTGTGCACACCACCAACGGGTATGTGGATGTGCAGGGCGTCATTGATCTCTGAAATAGGCGTGCGACCATCCACCACGTAGGAACCGTCCTCCTCCTGGACAATCTCAAACCGGCGCCGTGGTTTGTACTCTTCAAAATCATATCCCACATCGATTTCGCCCACCACCTCTTCGAAGATATCCTCCATGGTGAGAATGCCCACCGCTGAGCCGAATTCATCGACAACGACGGCCATGTGGTCATCCCGGGCCTGAATCTGGGGAAGTACCCGATCAATGGTCTGCTTGGGGGAGATGTAGAGGGGGGGGTTGGTGTATTCGGTGAGTTCAGGTTTGGAAGAGAGATCTTCTTCCAGAAGATCCCAGGTATCCAAGGTGAGAACAGCCACTACGTTGGTGAGGTTGCCTTGGAAGACGGGGAGTCGGTTGAAACCGTTTTTAAAAACGAGCTCAATCGCTTCCTCCATGATGGTGTCTTCTTCGATTCCCACCACTTCTGCCAGGGGAATCATCGCCTCACCCACGGTGGTGTCGGCAAAACGGGTGATGCGTCTGATGCGGTTTTTGTTGAATTTTCGGGCCGAGGCGGAATCTTCGGACATGTCGAGCAACATGCGAATTTCTTCCCGGGTGATGAAGGAGCTCTGTTGGCTGGCAGAGCCCCCGGCCAGATAGGTGAAAAAGCGGGCGATACGGCTGAATATGAAGATGACCGGATAGAATATCAGCGAGAAAAAACGTAGCCCGTAGATGATATAGGGGGCGATGGTGTTGGCTTTTTGCTGATAGATGCTCTTGGGGACGATTTCACCCAGGATCAGCAAAAACGGGGTGAAGACAAGCACTGAAACCATATCGCCGGTGGAGCCCATGAGATTGATAAACATCACCGCCGCGAGGGTGGAGATGACCACGGTGGCGATATTGGTCCCTACCAGAGTCGTCCCCAGGATGACGTCCGGGGTCTTGAAGAGTTTGAGAACCAGCTTGGCCCCGGCATCCCCCATTTTGGCCTGGTGGCGCATTTTAAGCTTGTCGCAGTTCACCATGGCGATTTCAGAGCCGGAAAAGAAGCCTTTCAGCACCAAAAATATAACGATGATCAGCAACTCCAGTAGTAGCCCCAGAGTATCCATGGCCTTACTCCTCTACCTTGGCGGCGGAATCAGCGGGTTGATCTGGTTTGGCATTGGACTTGGCGGATGAATCCGGTTTGGTAGTGGATTCGCCAGCCTCATCGGCCCGGGTGCCAGGATCAATCGGCTGATCTGTCTCGACTGCGGAATCAAGCGCGTGATTTATTCCGTCCGATTTGTGTTGGTTTGTCACTTCCTGGTGGACTATCGGGGAGGGTTCGGACCAATCCATGTCGATGCCGATTTTGGCCACTTCCAGGGTTTTGATCCGTAGAAGATCCATCCCCAGAACAGTAAACCGGATGCCTTCGAAGGCCACGGTGTCGCCTACCCTGGGCAGGCGTTTCAGGTGGCGGAGCACCACCCCACCGATGGTGGTCATGATGGGATCTTCGATGGAAAAATTGGTGAGATTGTTAAAATCGGTCAGGCGCATATCACCAGGGATTTTGTAGCTGTTATCGTCCTCCTCCTGATAATATTCATCGCCGGAGACGCGACCGGATATTTCCCCAAAGATGAAGGTCAGCACGTCACGCATGGAGACGATACCGGAGACCCCGCCATATTCACCCAGGACGATGGCGGTGTTGGTATGGTTCACCTGGAAATAGTCAAACAGCTCGTCCACCTTCAGGGTGGGGGGAACAAAATGGGCGGGTTTGATGATCTCTTCGATTCTCTTGTCGTTGAGATTACTGCCTTTTTGTTTGATGTGGAGCAGATCTTCGGCCCGCAAAAAACCCAATATGTTATCCCGATAATTTCGAATCACGGGAACCCGGGAATGTTTGTTTTTGCGGAACTTGGCAACCAGTTGGTCCAGGGGCATGTCCGCATCCAAAAATCGAATGCGGGTTCGCGGAGTCATGATGTTGACAATCTCCGTCTCCCCGGCTTCCAGCATGTTGTCGATCAGTACCCGTTCTACCGCTTCGATCACCCCCGAGGCTTCGCTCTCCTCCACCAGAGTTCGAAATTCGTCAGGTTGCAAAATGTTATCACTCTTGGCCGCTTCCCCGACAATCCAAGTGGTGATTCGGTCAGCCACCATGCGGACAACGGCACGCAGGGGGGTGATCAGCACAATCCATCGGGGGAGAAAGCGGGCCGACAGATTGGCGGAAAATTTGATTGGAAATCTGACGGCAAAGGTCTTGGGGGTGACTTCTCCGACCAGGAGGAGAAGCGGCACCATGATGAGGATATTGATCCAGGTGGTGTCTGCCGCATCGAAAAAAGTCAGCAGAATGGCCGCCATGTTGGCAGAAGAGGCGATGTTGACCAGTTCGTTGCCGCACAAAATCGAGATGATCAGTCGTCTGGGTTCATCCAGCAGTTCGTGGATTTTTTCTGAGTGCGGGTGGCGGGTGGTTCGCAGTTTTTGCAGATCCAGGCGACTGATGGAAAAAAGAGCCGTTTCGGAGCCGGAAAAAAAGGCGGAGAGAACCAGGAGAAGTACCTGGAGGAGAATTCGGATGGTAATTTCGGGGTCGAGATTCAGTTCTTGGATAAAAGCCAGGTCAGGCATTTTTTAGGCGCCTTTTATGTAGATCCATCGTGGTTTCGCAAGACGCTGGGCCATCAGCTGGCTGAACTGTTTTCCCTGTGTGGCCGACTGTCCGAATTGATATCGTCTTGGGTCGTTTTTTTTACCTGCTTACATCTGTTGCGGCAGAAGCCTCAATCCTTTTTGAATCTTGAGATATTGCTCATCAACCTTATATCACGGCCATGGACGCCACGGATTGCGTGTTAAGTGATGGGGGCTGACTTTACCAACTCATGAGATCCTATGGATGATTTGCTGTGAAGTGGTTGTAAAAAGTGTCCCCACCCCACATGAAAAGCCCACAATGTCTAGTCCTGTGGGGCTGGTAAGTAAAGGGAGAATGCAGCCATTTTTCAGATCAAATAAGAGCATGACTCTCTATCTGTCCGATATTATAGGTAAAAGTTGACCGATCGCATAAATTTTTTTTCTTCTGTCCCGGTTTAAATCTGGATACTCATTTTTGAAGAGTGCCCAGCCAGAAGCCCGGAATGTGGGCCATTTCCAATGGGGGCGGGCTCTCCAAACAGTCGTCAATTCCGGTCGCTTCTGAGTGTCGTTCTCTATTCATTCAACAGATAAAACCATCAAGAGCCATTTCCGGGATCCTGCCCCGTTCTCACCATCTTGGAGAGGCCACTTTTGGATCGAATGGATCACCCGAAAACTGGTTTCAAAATAGAGGGATTTCTGGATGGTTTGGGAAAATGGCTCTGGGTCAGGGGGGGCTTGGGAACTTTTTTTCGGCTTGACCACTCCTATATTAGCAAACAATCAATTAATTAATTTGATTCTCGATATAATTTTGTGATGGCATGGCCAAGCCAGCCCGCTTTCGAAATCCAGGCCTGGAGCCATCTTGAAACAGCAACGCCAGACCATGGAGAAAATTTGAGATTGAAAAGGCAAAAACAAAGAGGCAAACAGAGGAAAGAACAAAATATTTGTGGAGAAGAAAATAATTATTTACCCAAGAAAAAACTTATGACAAAGTCTCCCCCATATTCCGTACTGGAGTTGGGTCAAGTGGCAAGGGAGTTCCCGTATGCCACCAGGGAAGTGGAACTGCCGGAAAAATCCGGTAGCTATGAAAAAACGAGTGAGGAGTTCAAGGCATGACCAAACTACACGAAAAATATCCGGAAGCTTTCCAACGTCTCCATGATGTGGGCAACGAAAAGCTCAATCGGGATCACGAAAATTTGCTGGAGATCATCCTCGGCATCAAAGATCACTTGTCTGATCATCCCCACAAGACTCTCAGTGAGCGGGATCAGGCTTTCATCGGCAAGTCCATCGACCGCCTGGCTACCCGAACCGAGGTGCACTTTGAATCAGAAGAGGCCTACATGGCCTCCCAAAATTTTTCCGGACTGGCGGCGCACAAGGAAGAGCATGCGCTTTTTATGACCCGACTGCTGGTTATTCGGGAACAGATTCGCAAAAATCGCGAGATTGATGCTGACGGTGTGGAACAGCTTCTGGAAACCTGGCTTTTTTCCCATATCGATCAGTCAGATCGGATTTACGCAAGCCACTTTTCCGATAAGGCTGCAGCTTGATGGGTGTTGTTGGATCCTCGACCTGACAGCGAGATGTGCCGGTTGGGTGTAACCGGTATATCGTTGGGTGTAGCTGTTAGGTATGACGGGTGGGTTTGAGGGGAGGGTCGAAACCGGCTTTCGTTGTCTTTGGGGATGATGGGCACCGATTTCGGTCCACCTCTCAAACCAAAATTTGAGTGCCCCCGGTATTGGATCGCCGGTAAGAGCCCAGGTCGATTTGCGTGATGATCCATCCAAGCAAGGGATCTGCCCTCTTTAAGCTGAGGTCAGGCCCTTCACCATTTTCCCCTGCTTCCTTCCTTTATGGGAAAGTGTGACTCATTCCATGGGATGACTCGCTTATCCCACAGCTTAATTCCCTATTCCAAAAGCAGGCAATAGGGCGGTGTCGGGCATTCCAGAGCCAGGAGCATTGAGGCATTGTATTCCTGGTTCCTGGAAATCAGCCTCCTTTCCCCCAAAAAATCCCTTTCAAAGGCATAAAAATCTCTGGCACCCTACACAGTGTGGGCAGAGGTTTTGTGGCTTTGGTCTCTGTGCAGGGTGCCAGGGCAAAAGCGGGCTTGGGTTATCGTCAGAAAAGAGTTAGCGGGCTGCCGCTGCTTTTTCCTGATCCCGAATCAGTTCCTCGGGGACGTTGAAGGCGGTTGGAACCGCTACCAAGGTGTCGGCTTCACACCAGGAGCACACTCCCGGCCAGGTGACCACTGTGACCGAGTTGCGTTTTCCATGTTTGAGAGCGCATTCACCGCAAATGTGTACGGTCATTTGACTTCCCTTTCATGCTGATCCTGCCGATTCAGGTTGATCCTGCTGATTGAGTTTGATCCTGCCAATATGGAATGGTTCCGATGCCTGTGTGGATAAAAGCCAGGGCATCAGCCCCTCATTATCGTTGGGTCAAATTCTTTTGGAGCAGGATTTTCTTTGGTTTGGAAGAGATTCCTGCAGCCGTTGCTCTGTTATGGCAGGCTTGCAAAGCAGCGGATGCTGCATTCTCCCCTTTATCGGAACAGATTGGTTATGGGATTGGCATTTTGCCATTGGTTTTCGGATGACAGCCTGTTCCATAATAATACTGGATACCATCATAAACGACTCTGGGTTTGAGTTCAATCAATGAATGAACGCCCGCGTTTCCGTTACCTTGGTATAGGGACTGATTTAAAAAGAAATTATAGCCAACAGGTGAAGCCAAAAGGGGATGGTGGGAGCGGCGATGGCCAGCCCAAATCAAAGGATGGGGAGGCTGGCCAGTCAAGGGTTTGGCCAAGTGGGTTTGATCCGGTAGAATGGTGTAGGTTTGATCCGCTGGAATGGTCAATCAGAAGCTTATAAGTTGGAAATCAATTGACACAGTAGGTTGGAACATTAGGATGGCGGTTGGAGGAGGGGGCCTGTGTGGAAGGAACCCCGGGATAGTTGCCATTAGGATGGGATGGGAGGGAGATGCGGTTATGATGGAGATGACGACGATCAATCTGCTCCGTGAGCAGCACAAGGATATTTTGGGTGCCATCACCTGTTTGGCCGATCTGCTGGAAAAGGTGGGGCCGGAAGGGGAAGGGGAGGAGATCCGGGATCAACTTTTAAAGATCCATGAGCGGGCTCTGGCCCATTTTGCTGTTGAGGATAAACTTCTCTATCCCCAGATGGCAGAGCACAAGGAGACCTATCTCAGCGAAACGGCCAAGGGGTTTTATGATGTGGCCTTGAGTCTGGGCAAGGAGTTGGAGCGGGTTTGCCAGGCGTGGAAAAAGGGCGATTCCTCCCGAGGTGATCTGAAAGAGGTGCTGGAAGCCTTTCAACTACGCATTCATGTGGAGGATGAATTTATCCTCAAAAAGGCTGAAGAGAGTCTCAAGGGGGGATGAAGTCGGTTGGTGGGCGCGAAAAGGCTGACCTGGGATGATGCCAGTTTCCCTGGCTTGGGTGATTTCGACCGGGGGCTTGTATTATTTTTTCCTGGGACGCCTTTTAGCACCTGAGACCTTACCCTGATTATCGGCCAACACCATCTCTTCCAGACGGGAAAAGTGCCCCAAGCTTTCCAGGTGGGCTAAAATCGGCAGCTCAAGTCCCTCTTCTTTCAGCGTGGTTCTATCCGCCTCCGCCAAATCCTGCCAACGTGTTGGATCCACGACAAAATATTTTTGGCTGATTTTTTTCTTGCCAGGGCGCTTAACCACCCGTTTGGCCTTCACCAACAGCCCCAACCCCTCCAAACGCCTGCCAAAGCGAACCGTTTGCCCCTCCAGATCCGTCCGTTCGGGTCTGAGAAACCCCTGGATCATTTGTTCAGTGAGATGATTCGGTTTTTGGCTCTCCAAAATCGCCATGCCTTCTGAATGATCTCCATCTTGTTGTAATGCCGGACACTGTTCATCCATCTCTATCACAAAGGGAAAATTGTCGAAGGGGGGCTTTTCGTCC
Source organism: Magnetococcales bacterium (assembly GCA_015232395.1). Lineage (NCBI taxonomy): Bacteria > Pseudomonadati > Pseudomonadota > Magnetococcia > Magnetococcales > Magnetococcales bacterium. The sequence goes on from JADFZT010000010.1 coordinate 78,162, forward strand.
GGGGTGGGGGTGGAAGGATGAAAGGGAAACGAAGCGCAGGAGATGGGGCGCTCTTCATAGATTTGGCAGCGGCCTGATTGGGGATCCAGATGGAGGCAGAGGGTCTTTTTTTTCAGGGTATAAAAAAGCCCCGGCCAATAATTATCGCCGATTTTGTGAAAGACCACCGGAAAGTGTCGGCAGGCCAGGGGAATTTCGGGTAAGGGCACGAAAGCCACGGTAAAGGCGGTGCCGTCGCAGCAGAGGGTGCAGCCATTGCAGTCGGTGAATGTAAGCTCCCGGTGTTGAGCGGGATCGAGTCGTGTGAGGCCGCTGCTCATGATCGAATCTATTCAATCCCTTGGGGGTGGCTTGTGCGTGGCTTGGCGATACGCTGGAAGTGTGAATCTGATAATAGAGTTTAACGCGTTACATATCACCTATCTCGACATACAATGAAGACGCATTACGTGTTCCGTAATATATGTGTAAGCGAACTACCTGTTTTGTAATGAACGACCATCGCCCCAATCCCATGGGAGGGATGGTAAGCTCCCTAATGATCGAGGGCTACAATGGCTTGGGCTATCTCCTGACTCAGGGCTGTGAGATTATCATTCATGGCGGCAACCACGGCTACATAATCCCCATATCCCACCGCAGCACTTTCCTTGGAGAAGTGGCCCGAAGCTTTGATGCGACCGTCATCATCCCCCAAAATCCGCCAACTCGCCGTCAGATTGACCTGCCTCTCTACGCCCCGTTCGAAACGCAAAATACGTACCACCAACGTGAGGCCCGACAGGTCGACTACAGGGGTCAAGCCGTTGCCCAGACGATGCCCGGGCAGCAGTTGGCTGAGGTTTTCCTCCAGCACCCGGGAAAGGTTGTCGCTCAGGCTTCCCCCCCACTGGTGATATTCCGACAGGGTGATTTCGTTGTAGCCATCCCGGGTGACGATTTCAGGTCGGTTGAGATAGGGGGGGATCACCACCGGGTTGACGGTGAGGGGGGTGAGGCTCGTGGTGGCGCTTTCCAGACTGGCCAGGGTTTGCGTCTCTTTGCCGAGCAAAAAATAACGGGTCGGCATGACCGGGCCACCGCCACCCACAGTTGGGATGCAGGCTCCCAGGAGCAGTCCCAGGGGTAGGAGAGTTCCCAACAGCTTGCGAGAGGTTTTCATCAGCGTTTTCCCTTGCCGGATTTGCCAAAGATCAGCGCTTCCGGATTGCGTTTCAGATAATCGGTTAATCCCCGCACCGAGCGGGAGGTGGCAGAGAGTTCCTTCAGGGTTTCCACCAGCTGGAAGTGAAGTTTGGAGCCCGGCGTGACGGTGCCGGCCAGGCCATCCACCGATTCCTGAACTTCCTGAAGTGTTTTGCGGGTTTCAAGCAGGGTAGAGGCCAGATCCGCAGCCAGGGGTTGGACCTCTCCTTCCAGGTTTTTCAGCAGCCTGTTCAGGCTGGCGGTGGAGTCGCTCAGGTTGGAGACAGTTTTACCCATTTCCGGAGCGTTGACCAGCAGGTTGGCTCCGTGGACGGTTTCTGCCAGTTCCTGGACCAAATTTTCCAGGGGGAGCTGGTGGAGTTTTTCCAGGAGGCCGGTCACCGAGCGGGTGATCTCCTCGAAGGGGCTGGGGATGGTGGGCAGCTCTGGAAATCCCGAATCCCCCCCCCTCAGCCGCAAGGGGGTCTCTGGCAGGAGATCCAGCTCCACAAAGAGGGAGCCGGTGAGATAGTTGTTGGTGTGGAGTTGGGCTCGCAGTCCTTTTTGTATCAGCTGTTGAAAAAGCTCCCGCTCCTCGGAGGGGGAGGCGGGTTTGTTGCGGGCGATGCGTTCCGGCTCCAGTTGCAGGAGCACCGGAATGTGGAAGGTGCCGTCGCTGTCGTCAAAGGCCATTTTAAAGTCGGTCACCGAGCCGACTTTGATTCCCCGAAACTCTACCGGTGCGTCGATCTTCAAGCCCCTTACCGAATGGTCGAAATAGGCTACAAAATGCACCTTGCGGGTGTAGGCCAGTTCGGTGGTGGCGGCGTGGTTTTCATAGAGGATAAAAAGATTACCCTGTTGGGCGGTTTGGGAGGATTCCAGGTTGGTGGGGGTTTCGAAGGAGATGCCCCCGACCAGCATGACGGGGAGGGATTCGGTTTTGACGTTGATACCGTTGGCATCCATGGAAACATCAATGCCGTTGGCGTTCCAGAAGCGGGTGTTTTCCTTGACCAGATCGTGGTAGGGAGCCTGGATGAAAATGCGCACCCGGACGTTTTGTTTGTCGTCGGTCAGCTCATAGTTCAGCACTTCCCCCACGGTGATGCCCCGATAGTAGATGGCGGAGCCCGGTTGCAGGGCGGCCAGGCGATCCGCCAGCAGGAGATATTCCCGCCCTTGTTCGTGGGCGCGCACCACGGGGGGCTCTTCCAGGCCGATGAAGGTTTCGGCAGGCTCTCCCGAGCCAGGATCCATTTCGATGTAGGCGCCGGAAACCAGAGTGCCAAGTCCCGTCAGGCCACTGGCTGAAAGCCGGGGTCGCACCACCCAGAAGCGGGTGTTTGTCTTCAGATGGTCCGCCATGTGGCGGGTGATGCGGGCGGTGACCAAAATGTGGCTGAGATCATCCGAAAACCGCACCCCTTTCACCTGCCCCACCTCCACATCCCGATATTTGATCCGGGTCTGCCCTATTTTGATGCCGTCGGAGGTTTCGAAGGAAATTTCGATGGTGGGGCCTTTTTCCATCCAGGTGGTAAAGCCGATCCAGATGGCCATGATGGCGGCGATCAGGGGAATCAGCCAGATGGGGGAAAATCCGGAGGGGGTTTCCACCACCACCTCTGGGGGCGGGTCGATAGGGGGTTCGGTCAGGGGCTTGGTTTCAGCCATGGGGTTTCTCCAGCACATCCCAAATCAGACGGGAATCAAATGTTTCGGCGGCAAACAGGGTCATCACCACCACGGCGGCAAAAAAAGAGGCCCCCACACCGGGGGTGATGGTGGCGATGGGGCCAAAGTTGACCAGGGCCACCATCACCGCAATCACATAGATATCCACCATGGACCAGCGTCCCACCCCTTCCAAAATCCGATAGAGAATTGTCCGGTCTTTGGGTTTGGTGTGAGATTTTATCTGGACGGAGATCAGGAGATAGACCAGAGAGGCGATTTTGAGCAGGGGGACGACGATGCTGGCGAAAAAAACCAGTAGCGCCAGGGGCCACATCCCCTCTTCCAGGAGTTTTTGCACCCCGGAGAGAATCGTATCGGGCTCCCCGTAGTGGCCAAAGCCCACCACCGTCATTACCGGGAGCAGATTGGCGGGGATATAGAGAATCACGGCGGCGATGAGCCAGGCCCAGGTGCGGCGCAGGCTGTTGGGTTTGCGGGGGTGGCTGATGGTGCGGCAGCGATGGCAGGCGATCACCCCACCGGGTTTGGGGGCGGGGAGGGTGAGGTGGCAGATGGGGCAGCAGGTGATACGGGTGGGGTTTGGTTTTGGTGATGGGGGGATTGCTGAGCCTGCATCAAGCCGCTCCCAGATCTCCCGATTATCGAGACTGGCGGCGGCTGCGGTGGTGGCGACGATCATGCCGCCGATGGCAAAGAGGGCGATGCCGGGGGTGATGGCGGCCAGGTCGGCCAGTTTGACGAAGGCCACCATGGCCCCCAATAGATAGACCTCCATCATCCCCCAGTGGCGCAGGTGGGAGATGGATTTCATGAGGGGTTTGGCTCCGGGCATGGGGGGGCCTGATCTCAAGGGGAGGAGGATATAGAGCATGCTGGAGAGGGTGATGAGGGGCACCAGAATGGAGGTGGCGGCGACCAGGGTGCCCAGACCTGGCATGCCTCTCTCAGCGATCCCCGCCACCGCACTCAGCAGGGTGGCTTCCCGCATGCGGCCATGAATTTCAAAGGCCATCAAAGGATGGTGAATGGCGATCAGAAAAAAGATAAATCCGGTGAGGGTGAAGGCCAGCGCTCGGTCGAGGCTGTTGGGATGGCGTCGGAAGAGCACCATGGCGCAGCGTCGACAGCGTCCCACCCCCCGCTTGGGAAGGGGGAGGGGCTGGCTCTGGGTGAGCCCGCATCCGGAGCAGGCGATCAGTTGATGCGGTGTGTGGGCGTCCTTCACTGGGGGATTGTTGCCGGAAAATTGGTGATGGCCAATGGTGGTGCTCCCTGATGGGTAAAATAAAATGGCTTTGGGGATTATTCCCACCATAAATTTAACATACTGGGAGCGGGTGGGGGAGGTGGGGCAACTGTTTTGGTTAAAATGTGGGTGGACACTTGCCTGATGCGCCTGGTTTCGGGCATTTTTTGAGGGGTCAAGTGGGCGAGGGGTGGTTGGATGGTGAACCTCTTGCCGTGGGGGGCGCAACATGGGATTGAACCTGAGATGAGCTGGAGGCGCTTGTGAAGAGGATGATGGTAGGGAACTTGGTCGTCATGGTGATGGTGGCAGGGGGGATGGTGATTGGAGTGGGCCTGGCAAGTGCTGAGGAGTCGGCTGGGGGGAATGATCTGCTCTCCATGCCGGTGCTCTCTGCTCCCTATCAGGCGATGGCTGAGGAAGCCCGCGCCCTGGCGGAAGCGGCCCCGGCTGAAGCGGCTCCTGTTGAAGTAACCGAAGCGGCTCCGGCGGAAGCAGCTCCTGTTGAAGTAACCGAAGCGGCCCCAGTTGAAACAGCTCCCGTTGAAATAACCGAAGCGGCTCCAGCTGAAGCAGCTCCTGTTGAAGTAACCGAAGCGGCTCCAGCTGAAGAAGCAGCCCCGGCGGCGGAAGCGGTTCCTGTTGAAGTTGTCGAGTCAGCCCCGGCAGAAGAAGCGGCTCCGGCGGAAGCAGCTCCTGTTGAAGTAACCGAAGCGGCCCCCGCTGAAGTGGTTGAGTCAGCCCCCGCAGAAGAGGTGGCTCCCGTTGAAATAACCGAAGTGGCCCCGGTGGAAGTGGCTCCGGCTGTGGATGAAAGCGTGCTCGCAGCGGCCAGGGAAGCGGGGTATCAGGCGGGGCGGCAGGCTTGCATCGATGATCCAGCCTCTTGCGGCTTGGAAGCTGCATCGGTGGCGGTGGTGGAGGAGGTGGTCGGGGAGACGTGTGAGCCTGCCCGGGTCTCCTGGAAGCGCAGTGGTGGATTGATGAAAATTCCCAACGCCCTCATCCCCCAGCAAAGATGGAACGCCAAAAAACGCCGCTTCTACCACACCGAAACCCGCGCCGAAATGCTCCTGCGCTACAACCCCTACATGAACGCCTGGCAGGAAGTAAAACGCAAACCCAAGCGTTGATAAAAACGCCGGGGGATGGATCGGAACCGAAAAACCACCCACCGATCCATCCCCCCGCACCTCTCTCCCTACATGCCCCACCAGGCTCTGGCTACATTCAGCCCCAAATCAGCCATCCACCAGATGGTATAGGCTGCTGGATCCAACACCATCGAACCTATTTCCAAAATACCCCACCCAACCCCCCAGAGAAGAGCCCCTGCCACAAACCACACCCCGATGAGATAGGCGGCTGGTGGGGTGAGGAGTTGCAGTGGGGGCTTGCCTGCTGAATAGTTGTGATAATTCTCAAGATTGGTATAGGCCCATTTGCGAAAGAACCCCTTTGGCCAGAGGGTGATGAAGGCGAAAAAGACCGTGAGCAGGTGGAAAAAGGTAGGGATCAGGGTGGAAAGCAGCATCCAGGTGATCCAGCGATGCTCCCCAAAAGGATCCCGGAGTGAAAGCAGGGTCGTTTCCACCTGCAACATCGGATCATGGCCCCGTGATTGAATCCACAGATCAACCCCCTCTGCCCCCCCTGCCAGCAAAAATGCCAATCCCCCCAACAAAACCACCGCTATCCCCAGATCGATGAAGGCGTGTCCTACCAAAACAGCTATCATCCGGCGCTTTAAAATCCGCCAGCCCAAATAACGGCTTAACCCCCAGGAGAGCCAGTCCAGAATACTGTT